>NZ_VPDM01000011.1:0-96144 GCF_013417645.1 Acinetobacter sp. YH12236 | reverse complement strand
CAGATAAAGGCTATCAGGGGATTTATGTGTTGTATCCGAATAGCCTGTTGCCATTAAAAGCCAAAAGACACTGTAAATTGGATCCTGAATTGAAAATCTATAATCAAGAAATCAATAAAAGAAGAATTGGAATTGAGCATGTATTTGGCAGCCTGAAAACCTTCAAAATCCTTGCTGAGCGTTATCGAAATAGAGGTAAAAGGCTTGGTTTGAGATTCAATTTAATCGCTGGAATCTACAACTTGGAACTGAGCAAAAAATGATTTATGAAAGAGGTCTATTAATAATTTGAAAAAGTTAGTGGAGAAATAATGGTAAAATTCAATGTATTTATTTTGTATTTATTTGTTTTATTGTGTAAGTTTATAAAGTGTGTTTAAAAGATAAAAAAATCATAAAATTATTTTATATTTGAATGATTTTTGTAATTATTTTAAAGCTCAATTTTGTTGAAAATATTTACATAGTGAAACAAAACCGAGCTGATATTTTTTTAATTAAGTCAATTAATTTAAAGTTTTAAGCTGCTGCGAACCAATCCAGTGTTTAGAGAACTGATAGGCTGCGCGACCTGAGCGTTGGCCACGCGCTTGACACCAGCGTAATGCTTCAGCACGGGCTTCAGCTGTCAGTTGCATATTTGCCTTTTTCAGATAATGCTCGACAATTTCCAGATACAGGTTTTGATCCATCGGGTAGAACGACAGCCATAAACCAAAACGATCCGACAGTGAAATTTTCTCTTCAATTGCTTCCTGTGGATGCAATTCGGTATATTGCGGTACATCCACTTTGGTTACTGGCGTATTTTCATGCATGAATTCCGGTAATAAATGACGACGATTACTGGTCGCATAAATCACAAAATTACTTGAACCGGACTGTAATGAACCATCTAGCACACTTTTCAGACTGCGATAGTTTTCATCTTCCGCATTGAAGGCCAGGTCATCACAATAGACGATAAACTTTTCCGGACGACCGGCGATCAGTTGCTGAATTTGTGGAAGATCTGACAAATCATCGCGTTCAATTTCGATCAGGCGTAGACCCTGATCTGCATATTCAGTCAACAAGGCACGCACAATCGAAGATTTGCCTGTACCGCGAGAGCCAGTCAGTAAGACATCATTGGCAGGTAATCCTTTTAGAAACTGCAAAGTATTCTGAATGACTTTTTCTTTTTGTCGCTCAATACCTTTTAAATCTGCCAGTTCAATCTGTTTGAGCTGGTGAATGGGTTTGAGTTCTCCTGCCTGCCATTTATAGGCATAAGCAGAAAAATCAGGACTTTGTTTTAATTCAGGCAGACTTTGCTGGAGCTGGAGAAGGACAGTAGAAAGAGCATTTAAGATATTGTCAGGTAAATCAATTTTCGCCATGATTTGAGCAGTACTTTTAAAATTATGGCTAGAATACTATCACTGTAAAATTCACAGTCAAAGTCTGGAAAGTGTGATAATTTGCTTAAAGTGGTGAATTTTCGTTATTGTAGTACAAAGAAAATAGATGCCTGTTTTTTGTTCATGGCTGCAGGATGTCTGAAAATTACAATATAGGGAAGAGGGCAGATGCTGTTTAAAGATTTTACTCAGGATATCAATCCACATCAGGCCTATCGTATCAAAAAGCTGAAGCAGCAATTGCAACAGGCTGAAACTTACGAAGAATGGAAATATATTGCCTTAAAGATCGATGAAGAATCTGGGGCACAAGAATGGAAACTGGATAATAGTTCACCGTATTTTGATGCTGAAGTGATTGCGCATCGACTGGGGAAATTAAGACGTTATCGTCAGCAGAAACGTACTCGTGACCTGATGTATATCCTGCGTGAAGGGCTAAGTTACGATATTGCCAATATCGCCCATCCTTTATTGTTTACCGTCACTTATGTGGGCACTAAAAAAATTATTGAGGATTATGTAGAAGAAGTCAGTCTGGGCTTGGCTTATATTGCTTCTGCACAATGTACCTGTCTGACTCTTGAAGAGAAAATTGAATATTTTGAGCACTGCCAACGTGCTTATGGTCAGCCAGCCTTAATGTTCTCGGGCGGTGCCACACTCGGTTTATTTCATACCGGTGTATGTAAGGCGCTAATGGAACAGGATTTGTTACCTCGAGTGATGTCGGGTTCCAGTGCTGGTGCAATTATGACCGCGATGTTGGGCGTCTCCAAACCCGCGCAGTATGTAGATATTTTAAAAGGCCATAACTTTTTCCATGAAGCTTTTCATTTCCGTACCATGAGTGAATTAATGAAGGGTAATGGTGGTCTGGCGGATGTTAAATACCTGAAAAAATTCCTGATTGAAAACTTGGGAGATATGACCTTTGAAGAAGCATTAAAAACTTCGGGTCTGCATATCAATATTGCGGTTGCTCCTTATGATGCCGCGCAGGATGCCCGGATCATGAATGCCTATACCTCTCCAGATGTACTGGTCTGGAGTGCGGTGCTGGCATCTTGTGCCGTGCCGATTCTGTTCCCGCCTGTACGTCTCACCAGTAAACGCCACGATGGTCAATATACGCCTTATATGGGCGCAACACGCTGGGTAGATGGTAGTGTCCGTAGTGATTTCCCGCAGGAGAAAATGGCACGGCTATACAATATCAATTACACCATTGCCAGTCAGGCCAATCCGCACATTGTGCCTTTTATGCAGGATGATATTTCACGCTTCCGTAAAGGGACTTTAAGCTGGCCGAAACGCATTGTACGCCGTCAGAGTGTGGTATTTACCAAGGGCATTATGGATTTTGCCCGTGAGCATGCGGGCAGTTTGCCGCCAGTCCGTCGTTTGCTGGATCATGGTTATGGCGTGGTGGATCAACGCTATTATGGTGATGTCAATATCGTGGGTAAATATAGCCTGCGTCATTATAGTTATATGCTGCAAAATCCTCGTCCGCATTTGTTCAAGGTATTGCAGCGTGAAGGTGAGCGGGCGACCTGGCCTAAAATCTCCCTGATCGAAACTCAGGAGCGGGTAGGTAAAACTATTCAGCATTGTCTGGAACTGTTAAATTACCAGCATGCACCAGATGCCAAGCAGGAATATATTGTTACTTAACCCCGCCAAACTGCATCAGCTTGATTTTCAGCTTAAGACCAAAGCCCGAAGTCTGGGTTTTGGTCGCCGTCTTTATTATCTAGAAGTTAATTCTGAGACCGGGTCAGCATTGTGGTTGAAAACCCAGAATCTGGATTCAATCGCTATTTCTCAGTATGCCCAAACTGGCTTAAGTCATGAGCTGGATTTTTATGAAGCTTATGGTGAGCAAGAAGGGCGGACTTTCATGCTTCCGCATCAAATTGTTCGAAAGCCTTTTCAGATTGGAAATGAATCTTTCAACCAGGCTTTGATCTTGCCTAATGCGCCAGCACATTTTGATATATGTCCTAAGCTATTCTCGATTCAAGTAATTCGTCAGCATATTCTACGAGCATTAGAACCGTTGATAAGTTTACAAGAACTCGGTTATCTGCATGCTGATCTCAAACGAGAGCATTTTGTTATTTATCAGAATCGGGTCTGTTTGATTGATTTTGAGCAAGTTCAGTCAATCAATTCTTTAAACCAAGCGATGAATGCAACACCTCGCTTTATGGCACCTGAATTGTTCCAGGGGCAAGTCAAGTCGCTACAGAGTGAAGTTTATGCGCTGGGTATCATTTTTTATGAGTGGCTTACAGGGCAACGCTTAGAAGCGACAGATTATCAAGATTGGGCATTATTGCATTGTCAGCGTTTTAACCCTGAGCTACCTACGCAATATCAAGCTTTGCAAAGCCTAATACAAAATATGCTTCGAAAGCATTCACAGGATAGATTGTCTGATTTCAAAGCCGTAAAACAGGCCTTACTTACTGAAATTGCATGAGAAAAATACAATAAATTGTATATTGTTTTTTATTTAATCAAACGAGTGGTTTTTTCTTAAAAAGAGCTTGTCAGGTGAAATTGATCCCTATAGTATACACAGCCATCGGGGACGTGGCGAAATTGGTAGACGCACTGGATTTAGGTTCCAGCGCCGCGAGGTGTGAGAGTTCGAGTCTCTCCGTCCCCACCAATTTACTTAAGAGATTGAGTAAAATGGCCGAGTAGAGGATTGGTGTAATGGTAGCATGACGGTCTCCAAAACCGTTCGTCAAGGTTCGAATCCTTGATCCTCTGCCAAAGTTTGAAAAAAGTCCAACACTAAGTTGGTACCCTGATGGGGACGTGGCGAAATTGGTAGACGCACTGGATTTAGGTTCCAGCGCCGCGAGGTGTGAGAGTTCGAGTCTCTCCGTCCCCACCATCAAAAGAGACAAGGTTGATGCCTTGTTTTTTTTTGCCTGAAATTTAAGGTTAAGCCATCTTTCAATTCCATTCTTATTATTCGCTTACTTTCGATGAGTAGATTTTAAATACTCAAACTAAGTATTAATGAAGAAGAGAAGAGGGAAGTCTTTTAAAATACTCAATCAATTGGCTAATCCAGATAACATTAAAATTAATATTCAACACCCTTTCAAATAATTTGATTCTTGGAATGAGAGGATTGAAATTAAGCGGTTTCATTAGAAATAAGCCAGTATTTAATCATCATAGAATTAACTGATTAATTTTTGATATAAAAACACTGAGTTGATCATAGAATCGCTTGTCAACCGGATGCGATCGCTATAATATACACAGCCACGGGGATATGGCGGAATTGGTAGACGCACTGTGTTCAGGTCGCAGCGCCTTCTGGGCGTGAGAGTTCGAGTCTCTCTATCCCCACCATATATGAAGAAACAAGGTTGATGCCTTGTTTTTTTTTTGCCTGAATTTTAGTGCGATATTTTTCTTGGCTTGGCTTTTTATTCTTTGTATTGAATTAATTTATTGTTTAAACAACATGCTCGATCAAGATAAGTGAGGTTCTAGAGGTCTGATCTGCTGAGACTGAGCTAGACAAGCTTAGAGATTAAGTTCAAAGCAGTAGCAAAGAAACCTCATAAGGCCGAGTTTTCTTGTTAAATCTTATAAAAAATAAAAAAACTGCATTAACTGTTTAATTTATAGCGGAATAGGCAGTGATTGCTTGTAAAATCACTTGTCAATGACCTGCTATCTCTATAATATACACAGCCATCGGGGACGTGGCGAAATTGGTAGACGCACTGGATTTAGGTTCCAGCGCCGCGAGGTGTGAGAGTTCGAGTCTCTCCGTCCCCACCAATTTACTTAAGAGATTAAGTAAAATGGCCGAGTAGAGGATTGGTGTAATGGTAGCATGACGGTCTCCAAAACCGTTCGTCAAGGTTCGAATCCTTGATCCTCTGCCAAAGTTTGAAAAAAAGTCCAACACTAAGTTGGTACCCTGATGGGGACGTGGCGAAATTGGTAGACGCACTGGATTTAGGTTCCAGCGCCGCGAGGTGTGAGAGTTCGAGTCTCTCCGTCCCCACCATCAAAAGAGACAAGGTTGATGCCTTGTTTTTTTTTGCCTGAAATTTTTTAAATGAAAAAAAGCCCATCGAAATGGGCTGATTATAGGAATAAGAGAATTTTACTCAAATAAAAGGGTAAATCATGAGTGCATTGATTAATTAAATTTAAGCTTTCAGATGATCTTCAAACTCCTCACCCAGCTGCATGGCCAATGCATTACCTGAAAGATCGCAGGTCACCAGACCATATTCTTTTTTAAAACTGAAACTAAAACCACGATTGTCTGCCAGGGTGCGAACCGAATACCCCAATTTTTCTAACCAAAGTCTAAATGCGAGAACGTTTTTTGCTTTAACCACTTTTTTCACGAGATAACTCCTTCATCAGTTAAATCATAGATAAGGGTGAGAATTTTCGTTTTAAAGGGCAAATACCCTTATTTAAATTAATTTAATTGAATTTGCGGATTTAATGAACAAGATAATATAGACGAAATATAGGGTTTTTAATCTAAGTCTATGTTTTTTATTATTTTCAAGATGTTGTAACTAAATATTTTAATTTTAAGCCTAAATAATTTTTTGAATAGTTATTAATATTCAAATATTTAAATCAATAATTGTTTATTTGTTATTCATTTTAAATTAGGAATTAGCGTGGTTTAAGGTTTTAGAGTTTGAGTAAGGCTTAAAAATATACAATCCAGTAAAGTCTCAGAGTATTCAGGTCATGGTTTTAGGCTCAACCCTTTATACTGGCATTGATGTAATTTAAATAAGATTGATGATGACTGAATTAAATATTGAGCAGTACGTCAAACAGCAAATTGAACTTATGCAGCAGCAAGGGCAGGAGCCTGTAGCTGTGATGCTGGGCCATGAAGACTGGCTGGATTTTTCAGTGCAGTCCAAGGTGGCGTATACGCCATTTGGCAGTGCGCGCCGTTATCAACCTGCTTTGGGTGGATTATTGCTGGTCAGGATTGATGAAATGAATGCGGTACGAGTGGTCACCCAGCAAGAACTGGATGACTATGCTCAGAAGCATCAGCTACTCTAAGCAGCTATAAGTTTAAAACGAGTCTTTTATCACGCGTAAACGTTGAAACTCTTCGACACTGTCTGCGCGTAAAAAAGGATTGGTTTCCAGTTCTGCTGCAATCGTACTGGGTAAGGTGCATTGTCCTAGCATGCGCATACGCTCAACCTGTTCGAAACGCTCCAGAATTGCTGGATTATCTGGTTCTACATGTTTGGCAAACTGTGCATTCGACAGCGTGTATTCATGCGTGCAATAAACCTGAGTACGTGGCGGTAAGGCAGCCAGGCGAGCCAGAGAGTGATACATCTGCTGATAAGTGCCTTCAAATACCCGTCCACAGCCCATGGCAAACAGGGTATCGCCACAGAACAGTACATCAATGGCATCCAGGAAATACACAATATGGCCTAGGGTATGACCCGGTACGGCAATAATCTGTACCTCAACACCATGAAAACTGAACTGGTCGTCATGTTCAAGTGGATGGTTAATAAACGGAATTTTTTCCAGCTCAGCTTTTGGGCCATATACCGGTAATGATTGCTTTTGAATTAAATCCGGAACGCCCCCGATATGGTCTTTATGCCAGTGGGTGAGCCAGATCTGACTCAGCTCAAGCCCATATTCGGCGCAGTAATTCTGAACTAACGCAGCTTCAGTGGGATCAATGACCACGACCTGATGCGTCGGTGTATGTTCAAGTAACCAGATATAATTTTGTAATGAGTTTTTGACATCAATACAGTGGATTTTAAACGGCATCATAAGACATCAGACCAAACAGATATTATGGATAAAGTAGCATAAATTCAGGCAGTCTGACTGTGGTCAAGGTCGCCTGTTTGCAAGAATTTTTTATATGATTTGTTTAAAAAGATCAGTTATTTATTCTGCATCTTTTACTGCGACAGCTTCGCCAATGGTATAGAAGTGACCACCGGCGACATGATGAATACTTTTCCATTCTTCGCTGACTTCATGATAGAACCAGTGCCCATCACGGAACACCCGATCATCGGCATAAGCGGCAATGACCTTACCAATAAACAGGTCATGGGCTTGCTGGTTATGTGGCTCGGGAATCAGCTCACATAAAATCCAGGCGGCACAACCTTCTACAACTGGGATCTCTTGATCTGCGAATTTGAATAACTGCACACCAGACTGCTCCAGTTTGTTTGGGGCATTGTACAGACTCAATGTTCCCAGGCTATAGACCATTTCCAGCTGTTTGAGGGTTGGAATCTGCAGGGCAAAGTAGCCAGAATTTTCAATTATTTTTCGGGTCTTGGTGCTTTTATCCAGCACTACAGTGACTTTTGCTGGACTAAATTCGAGTGCACATGCCCAGGCAGCGGCCATGACATCAGTGTCTTGTCCATCATTGGCAGACACTAACACGGTGGGACCATGTGTGATCAGGCGATAGGCTTTTTCTAAAGGTACAGTTTGAATATGTGAATTGTTCATAAAGAACCTTAATGAGTGAAAAGGGAGAAAAATAAATCATCTGATCCACAGCATATAAAATTCCCCTTCTGGAAAAAAGCTTTTAAACTAAACACCTACATACAGGAGTAAAGAAAATGAAAATGTACCAGGTGGATGCTTTTACGACGTCTCTATTTAAGGGAAATCCTGCTGCAGTCATCGTGCAGGATGCTTGGCTGGATGATCACCTGATGCAGAATATTGCCCTGGAAAATAATCTGTCTGAGACCGCTTTTGTCAAAGTGCTGGATGCAGAAAATTATGAAATTCGCTGGTTTACGCCGACCAAGGAAGTGGATTTCTGTGGACATGCCACATTGGCCAGCAGCTTTGTATTATTCAAGGATTTTAGCTCTGCAAAAACCATTTATTTTCATGTCAAAGATCTGGGCATTTTTACAGTATGCCAGGATGAAGATGGCAAAATCCGGATGAATTTCCCGATCCGTCAGCCTGAACTCATCACAGATTATCCGGAAGCTTTAAGACAGGCCCTGACGAAACCTTTTAAAAACGTTTATCTGAATACGCAAGGTTATATTATTGAATATGAATCAGTGCAGGATGTATTAGAAGAGCAGCCAAATATTGAATTGCTGAAGCAGCTGAATGGAAAAAGAACCGCGATTACAGCAGCGGGTCCATTACTGGATGTCGCGATTACCGCTGGTGATACGCAATATGATTGCATATCACGTTATTTTGCACCGAGTAACGGGATTAATGAAGATCCGGTAACGGGTTCAATTCATACCGGGATTGCACCGATCTGGGCGGAGAAATTAAATAAAACTGAACTGGTGGCTTATCAGGCCTCTCAGCGTGGCGGTGTATTGTATTGCGCATTAAAAGAACAAGGCCGCATTGAGATTTCAGGTTATGCCAAACTGTTTATGCTGGCCGAACTTTATATTTAGCTAGCATACTCAATAAAATACCGTGAAATTGCGCGGTATTTTATTTGGCATCTCATAAAATAGACTATTCATAATAAAGACTTTTCTCTAAGATCAGAGTGACTGTAAATAAAAATTCACACTTAAAAATTTGGATGAACAATGCAAATACGCTTTAAACGTTTAAGCTTGGCAATTTTATTATCTGGCTGGACAGCGGCCAGTTTTGCACAGCCGATATTGGTGAAAACAGAACAGAATATCGAAGAATATCGACTGGAAAATGGCTTAAGAATTATTCTTGCGCCCAACGTGAAAGAAAATAAAGTGTTTATGAATACGGTTTATCTGACCGGTTCACTGAATGATCCTCAGGGCAAAGGGGGCCTGGCGCATCTGCTTGAACATCTGGCGTTTAAAGGCACAGAAAATGTGAAGGGAGATGAGTTTCAGCGCCGTCTGGATCAATATACCTTAATGACCAATGCCAGTACTGACTATTACTCAACCAAATATACCAATGTGATTCGTCCTGAGCAGACTGCAGTCAATGAAGTGATTTTCCTTGAAGCAGAACGCATGGACAAGCTGGTCCTGCAAGAAAAGTATGTACCGACTGAAATTGATATCGTGAAACGTGAGCGTGAAATCCGTCTGGATCAGCCATTTTCCGTACTGATGGATCAGGTGTTTAAATCAGCTTATGGCAATCAGTATCTGGGACGCTTACCGATTGGCGATTTGAACGAACTGCAATCGATCAAGATGCAGGAGCTGAACCAGTTTTATCGTCACTGGTATGCACCGAATAATGCCCTCATGATTATTTCAGGCAAATTTAATAAAGCAGAAGTGCTGAAGCAGATTGATACCCATTTCAGTCCGATCCAGTCCCGCAAAGTGCCTGAAGCGGTTAAAGTGCCTGCGCTAAAACCTGAACAGATCAAACAGCGTGAATTTACCGTGCAAAAGGGTAGTGATCTGGCCAAATTTAATATTTATCTGAACCAGTCAGAAGAAAGTATTAAAATCACATTGGCCATGTCTCCAATTTTATATACCTTGCAACCTAGCGGACACCTGTATCAGAGTCTGGTCGAGACGGGTAAAACTACTACGGTGCAGTCTATGACCTGGCTGGATAAAGATTTTAATCTGGTGTTTATGGGTGCTATCTATGCACCAAACCATCAAGTCAAGCAGGTTGAGCAGGGTTTGATTCAGGGTGTAGAGCAGAGCCAGCCATTTAACGAAACCGAATTAAACCGGGCTAAAAGTCTGACCCGAAACCAGGCGGACAATGTTAAAAACAGCGCAACCGCTTTAGGTTCGCGTTTGAGTGAATATGTAGTGGCTTATTCAGGTGACTGGAGCCAGTATTTCAAAGATCTGCAAGCCATAGAAAAGCTGGATGTCAATCAGATCAATCAGGTGTATAAGGCATTCTTTAAGCCAGAATATCGTATTTCTGGCAATATCTTGCCGACACCAGAAGATCAGAAAAAAGCACAGGAGTTGCCCCAGACTGAAGTGCCGGCTCAAACTCTGGATCAGCAGGCTGAAGCAGCAGAACCGCTGAAAAATGTCAGTGTCTATCAGGCAGAAGTAAAGCAGTATGTGGCGCAGTCCAAGCAATATTTACAGGCCAAGGACAAACAGATTCAACGGGGCAAACTGAAGAATGGCATTAAATACGCTTTATTCCCGACCCAGACTCAGGATGACAAAGTTTATGCCACCATTGCGCTTAATTTCGGCACGGCACAAAGTTTGTTCAATAAAGGCGAGATTCTGGATCTGACAGCTTACTTATTGCTGCGTTCTTCTGAAACCCAGAGCTTGCAACAGATTGCCGATAAAATTATTGAGTCCGGTGGTTCAGCCACGGCCAGTTCCTCTGAAAATGGCATGAGCATTCAGATCAGTGCCAAAAAAGAGAAGTTTGAGGAATTTTTCCAGTATGTGCTGGATGTGCTCAATAAACCGGCCTTTGAGCAGAGCCAGTTTGACCTGATTAAAGGACAAAGCCTATCTGCGTTAGACCGTCCTTATACTGAGCCCAATATGGTGGCCGGCCTGACCATGTCTCGCGCGACCGAGATTTATCAGCCGGGTGACCTTCGCTATCATTTTGAACCTGAACTG
This sequence comes from Acinetobacter sp. YH12236, assembly GCF_013417645.1. Classification (NCBI taxonomy): domain Bacteria; kingdom Pseudomonadati; phylum Pseudomonadota; class Gammaproteobacteria; order Moraxellales; family Moraxellaceae; genus Acinetobacter; species Acinetobacter sp. YH12236. The sequence goes on along the minus strand of NZ_VPDM01000011.1, from coordinate 85,136 downwards.
GCAAAAAAACAGATTCAGGCTGCTACTCGTGAACAGGTCGTAGCGTTATATCAGCAGTTCTTTAATACGCATCATGCCCAGATCGCAGTGACAGGGGAATTTAATCCGAAGTCCGTGAGCAAAGTCCTCAAAAATAACTTTGCGAGCTGGAAAGCGAAGCAGCCTTATGAGCGCTTAAGTGGTCAATATACGGTTTATCCAGCACAGAAAATCCATGCGTTGTCTGAACAGCGCGAGTTCGGTCATTATCAGGCTGTCATGACATTCCCTGTCGGTGCAGAACATGTAGATTTACCAGCCATGCTGGTCTTCCGGCATATTCTGGGGGATTCTCAGTTGTCTTCACGTTTAGCACAGGAGCTGCGTGAGAAAAATGCGCTGGTTTATGGCTTCAGTGCCAATGCTCAGTATGATGAATGGATTGATTCAGGCGCATTAGGTATTCAGGCAAATTATACGCCTGGCCGATCAGCACAGGTGTCACAAGCGGTGCATAAGGTATTGAATGAGCTTCTGGCCAAAGGGGTAACCGAGCAGGAAGTTGAAGCAGCGAAAGCCACGATTTTGAAACAGCGCGTCACTGCACTAGAAGATGATCGCCGTATTCACAGCATGCTGATTCCACAACTGGAAAAAGATCGTAATCTGATCTATCGGGAGAAACGTGATCAGGCGATTGCCAAGCTGACCAAAGCAGATGTCGATGCCGTTATCAAAAAATATGTTAAACCGGATCAACTGGTCGAAGTCATGGCGGATCAGTATGGGAAAGAAGTGAAATAAACTCCATAATTTTTTATACGCCTATGACGGTATCTTTTCATTTTCCATAAGTGTTTAGATATCTATAGGGCTACTTTTGTTTCGGCAAAAGTAGCCAAAACCATTTGTCATCCGCAAAACTCGTCCACCACCTTCACGAAATAAATTTATTGTAGAAACAATCCTCTTATGATGTAGTCCTACCTCAACCAGTTACGGATGACGTTTCCACGTATCTATAGGCGATAAAAGCGTTTGGCATTCTCATAAAAAACCGGCTTTACAGCATGTTCGTCATAGCTCTGCACAATATCGCTAAAGGCATCAATGATGGTGACCAGATCTGTGCTGACACGATCCATCGGGAAATTAGAAGCAAACATGATGCGATCTTTAGCGAAGCATTGTAGGGCATGCTGGATCAATGGAGCCGCGAGCTGAATCAGTTCATCTTTTTTTGCCAGTTTTCGCTCTAAATGAAAACGATGACCGAGTACAGGCATAAACAGACCGGAAATTTTGCTATACACATTTGGGCATTTTGCCAGTTCAGCCAGGTCTTCTTTCCAGGTCTGAAAAATATAGTCTCGCTGCTGTGCTGTTTGTCCTGTTGCTTTACCGACTTTCCCAAAGATGCCGGCAGGTGTGCCCAAGTGATCCAGCACAATCGGCGTTTCAGGAAATGTTTTGGCCAGATGGGCCACATCAGAAATTTGGGTAGAATAAACCCAGGCATCAAAACTTAAATTGGCTTTGGCTAATTCCTCAAATCCTTTCAGAAATTTCTTATTGCAGTATAAATGCGGTTCATCGGTCCAGGCATGAATGCCTTTATCGGCATGGAACGATGCCATTTTACGAATACCACGTAATTTAGGCGAAACTTCCTGATGTAATTGCAGCAGCTGTTTAAAGTTTTTTTGACGAAGATCAGCTGTAGCCACAATGCCGCCTAGCTGAATATTCTGTTCAGCAAAAGGCAGCCCGGCAATAAACCTGGTTTCATTAACCACGCCAGTACCTTTATGCTCATGCCAGCTTGCTTCTATATGAACAATCTGTTCCACCTGATAATGACCGATGTCACGTTTATAATTTTCAGGTAGGTAAGGCGCGGTCAGATGTTCGGTCAGACCAATGGTATCGATCACCGCTTTGGGCTTGATCAGTCGCACCATTTTGTTCAGCAGTTTGGGATGTTTGCCAAATAATTTTACGGCTGAGGCTGCGGCATGCGGTGTGGTATAAGGGTCCCATTGATGAATATGCGGATCTATAATCGGAAAGGGCAGTTGTTGCATGATATTTTTGGTCATCGTTTAATTTTTATTCATTTTTTATAGGATGAATCCAGTATTAAAGTCAAATTTAAAATCAAAGATTTAAAAAAAGCCCCGTAGGGCTTTCATTAATGATCGTGGTCGTGTTGATGCTTGTTGGCATGAAACTCTTCATTACGACGGAAACGTAAATAGTTCTCAAACTGCTCACAGTATTCATCGTAGTTATCTTCCAGCATCATCTGAAATTGCTGCAAGATATAAGACATGACCTGATCTTTAGCGTCGCGCATCTCGTTGCCATCTTTGAAATTGTTGGCAGCGACCCAGGTATTAAAGCGGGCAGTACCAAACAGCATTGCAGCGCTGACTTGACCACGTTTTTCTGCCGGGTTTTCCTGAGAGCCTTTTTCTACACGGCTAAATTCGTTGGCCTGTTTAATAAATTCATCAGCACGTTCAAAGAATGCAGCATTTAACGCTTCTTCTTCGGTTACATCGGTTGCTTCAATCTTTTGAACCATGAATTTTTCCTGATAATAAAATCTTAATCACTAATTATAGGCAAAGCCTTGCAGAAACTAAACCTTTGCCTTAATCTAAAAATAGCCTAAGCAATAAAAATGTAAATCTCATGCAAGATGCAATTGCTGTACAGAGTCTGAAAAGTGATATTGCCTTATTACGCCAGAATATCTGGCCACCAGCAAATCTGGCCAATGTGGAAGGATTGCCAATTTATTATGGCACCAAGTCGCAGGTCGAAGAATATTACAAGCAATGGCTGGGTCTGATTGAAAGGGCACAAGACCTGTTTCAGCCTTTTATGGAAGATGAAGTTCTGGATGCGATTCATTTGCCAAGCCATTTGAATCTGCCTTTATTCTATTTTCATGTGGACCGCATCCGGATTAATAAAACCCGTGCCAAAGAATCCAAAACTTTTCGTGGCATTGCCAGCCTGATTGAAAAATGTGGGCAATTTGAACCGGAACAGATTCAGGCCATGCAACGCTGGCTAGACAGTGATGAGACAGCGGCACTTGTGGCACATCGTGAATTTGTAGATCTGCGTACTTATGTATTCCAGCATGGTCAAAGTGAATACACCCGGACTCGGTTCTATGTGAATGGCATCGTCCTCAGTGTCGAACCACATTTTGAACTGGTCGATGCCCGTGATAAGCCGCGTAAGCAGCGCAGCGATAGTTATAGCGATCCGCTGGCTGATAACAATACCTGGAAAGTATATGGCAAATATCGCTAGAGCGATTTTGTCTATTTATCTCTTACCAGAATGGCTGGGTGTGAGAAAATTTTTGTAACTGCTCGGCAGCCTGTTCCGACAGATGCTGCTGTTCTGCGGTGAGCCAGCCGATGACAAACCATGCCTTGGAATGTTTTTTGGCATAAGGCCTATACAGGCTTTCTGCGACAAACAGGTCATTATAATGACCTAAAGTCTCCTGTAAGGGCTTTAACGCTTTCAGATATCTTTTGATTTCCTTTTCCGGAAACAGACTTTGCAGAAATTCCACATTATAACGCAAGCGTTTAACCCGCTTGCGGGTTCGGTGGCGTGATTCAATATCCAGTTCCTGATAATTCTCTGCATCTGCACAGACTTTCTGATGCAGTTTGCTGAGTCCTTTACACAGGATTTTATGCGAGGACTTTTGCTGGTTTGCACTCTGATCCTGACTAAATTGTAGTAGCTCCAGTATCAGCTCCATCGTAGCTGGCTTTCTGAATAATTGGCTAATATCTGCCTGATCCTGTTGGGCTGGAGGCAATTGCAATACTGGTGAACCCGCAGCTTCTAGCTGAGGAAGCAGACTTTCAGCTAAAGCATCGCGATCCCGAGTAGAGCCTAATTGCTGGAAGATATTGCGTAACTGATCCTGCCATTCCTCTGGCAAATCCTGATGATAGGGCTGGAAGATTTTTAAGGCACTGCGTAAACGCCGGATAGCGACGCGGGCCTGGTGCACATGGTCACTATTGTAATTCTCTAGCGCAATCGCCGTCGCATTGGGAAACAGGTGCGTCAGACAGTTGGTGATAATTTTTTGCAAGATATGATGAATATCGTCTTTAGCTGCGAGCTCTAAGGTTGTCTGATGCTGGACCGGAAGATCAGTTTTATTATTCAGCAGAGCATAACCACGTTCAGATTTGCTGCGTACATCCAGCCATAACTGATAACGTTGAATCCAGGGTTTAACAAAATCAATTAAGTCATCAAGTTTGCCACTTTTGAGCTCAAATTCAACTTCATAAATATCCAAGGTCTGGCCATTAGAACGAATCTCACCTCTATCCAGTGCAATTTCAATCTGACTTCCTCGGTAATTTTCAATCCAGAGATCCCGCTCTACATCAGTTTCAAATTGTAGAGTCAGAGACGTATCTAGGGTGTGAAGTGCCTGTTTTAGAATCTTCCGAGCCTGTTTATGCTTGGCATAAGCTTTTAAATCACAGTTGTCCGGTGCGGTATCCAGTCTTTCTTCCAGCTCAAAGCGTTCAAATTGATGCTGGCTCGGTGCTTTTAAGGTCTGAAACCATTGCTGATCTTCCAGACGCTGCCGGAGTGCAATTTTGTGCTGCTGTAACTGCTGATCGGCAGTATCAAAGTATTTGGCACATAAATGATGTCGAGTTGGCCCGTACTGCTGAAAATCTTGTTCGAATTGGTGACGTATACTTTGCGGAATCTGGAATTTGAGTTCGATTTCTGCCATCGGGCCATTCCTTCTCGATGAAGCTCATAACAATCAATATAGACCAAACAACAAAAGTATTGTGATGTGCTTGTGCAACAAAAAGCACACCGTAGCGTGCTTTGAAAGTCAGTTAAATACTTATTTAAGAAATTTGCGGCTGACCAGAAACTGTTCTGTCGCTTCCAGTAAGCGCTGTGCATAGACTTCCTGCTTGGCAGTCAGCCAACCCAACACAAACCAGTCACTGGCTTCCAGCTCAGTCTGCTGGATATACAGGGCAGAGGAGGCCAATGTCTGATATTCATTTGCTGCCTGCTGTGCATCATTTAAAGCCTTGCTGTATTTTTGTAGGTTTTTGACATCATAAATCGTGGTCAAAATTGGGAAGCTGAATTTTAATTCCTGAATGCGAATTGCTAGCTGATCCAGACTCTCAAAATTGGTAATATCAGTCTGGTTCATCTGTTCCTGCAAGACTTTGTATTGTTGCTGCAAGGTAGTTTGCGCTGCAGATTTCAATTCCAGCGGCTTAGCTTCATTTGTACTTAAGCTGAAGATCAGCAATTCCAGATAGTGATGCACATTTTGGGTGGATTTCACCAGATTGCCCAGCTTCTCTTTGGCATAGAGAATATCTTTAGTCAGGTTCTCTGCGGTCGTAGGATTTTGCAGGAAGCCAGCCAGAGTGTTTTGCATGTGCTGTAAATGTTGCAGATGTTCAAACTGATGTTTAAATGCGGCAAGCTGATGCGCCCATTTGTCTGAAACCTGAGTATGCCAATCTTTAAACAAAAGTAGGGTCAGATAGAGATGATTCAAGGCCTGTTGTGCCTGGTCAATATGTTCCTGTTCTGCCACTTGCGCGGAGATTGCCGCAATATTGGGCAATAGGTGCTGCATTTGCTGGGCCACCAGATGACACAGGTTTTTGCCTGCACTGTCTTTTTTGCTGATCTGGAATTCTTTGGCAAAAGTAGCGGGACTTACATTCTGATGAGTCGCTAACAAATTCCCAATTTCAGCCTTACTACGTACATCCAGCCACAGCTGATATTTTTTGACCCATTCAAAACTAAAGGCCAGCAAATCCTGAATTGAGCCATGCTTTAACTCGAATTCAACTTCATGCACTTCCTGTTCAGCATGAGGCGTGCGAATACAGCCGATATCCAGGCTGACTTCGATTGATGTGTTTTCATATTCAATCACGCGCAAGGTACGGGCAATATCGGTTTCAAACTGCAATTGCAGCTGGTCAAACTGATCACCTAAAGCACGATTAAGCAAGGTTTGCGCTTCAGCAGACTGCTGGTAAATACTCAGGTCCAGCTCAGGAAAATATTCTAATTCACCCAGATCATGATTATGCTCGAAACGTTCAATGTGGCTTTTGCCTGCCGCTTTTAACGTCTGAACCCAACGACTGCCTTCTAATCGTTGGCGTAGGGCAATTCCATGCTGGGCCAGTTGACGGTCTGCAGTATCATAGTATTTGGCTTGAAGCAGGATCTGTTGAGATTTCTTGGGATCAAGTGCCTTAAGCAGGGCAGTACGGCGTGCCGCGGGAATCTGGAACTTAAGTTCAACTTCAACCATGATAATCATCCTGTCTATTCAATTTATTGAAAAATATTAAAAAATAAATTGAATTTTTATTCGCTTGCATGAAATTCCGATATGAAACGGAAATATTTTTTAGACTTTTGAGCGGCTGATTGTAACGAAAAACCAATCTGATGTAAGACTTGACCGATTGAAAAAAATGGAAATGGAAAAATTAAAATGCTGATCTCATTCGCTGGTTTCTACTGAAAGCATGACAATTCAATATCTAAGCCAAATTCAGGTACAGAATTACATGAAAATAAAGGTACTTTTAATTGCCTAAATTATGCGCTAAGGTGAAGAAAAAAGATCAGGATGATGATAATGAATGCACAAGTGCAGCCGAGCAATGAGATTGCAGAACTGACTTCTCCACAAATGCCGATTCATGACTATCATGAGTTTTACCGGTTTTATCTAACCGAGCATCGCCATATTATGAGCCGCCGTTTGCATGTCGCAGGCAGCAGTATCGGTTTATATTTTTTTAGCAAAGCCCTTCATCAGCGTAAAGCTAAATATCTGGCCTATGGACTACTCTCAGGTTATGCCTGTGCCTGGATTGGTCATTTCATTTTTGAAAAGAATAAACCGGCCAGCTTTAAACAGCCGCTATACAGTTTTATTTCAGACTGGCGTATGTTTGCCGATGTATTACGTGGTAACCTGAGCCTGGTCGATCGTAAGCACGACAAAATTCCAAGTTAGGGCTTATGACGTTTTATCGGATTTATGCTTAAGTATTGCAATAAAAACGATAAAAACACTTGCAAGTGTAGAGTTATTATTCTATTAATTGTTTTATTGCTTATTCAGTATTTTATCAAAGAGTATAATTCACTGAATAAATCAGTTTTCCAAGCCTGGAGCGACCTTCTCCGGGCTTTTTTTATATTTAAAAAAATAGAAAGATCTGCATTGACGTATTTTTAATTTATCTGAATGATTTAGAAAATATTCACGAGATGAATGAACCAAGTTTGAGAGATAAGATGGTCAGTTCTGCTTAGATGGGTCGATCCTTTCTAGCTTTGACACGTCTCCCCATAAACGGTTTACCCAAAGCTAGAAAGGATCTGGTAGATAAAACACAGCTTTTGCTTTTCTATTTATGTGTTGTGTTCGAACTTATTTAAATCCTTTAATGCATGTAGACCTATCCCTGAAATTGGGTATTTTGAAGTTTTCTTTAAGTTTTGTGATTAATGGTATTCAAGCAATTTTATACACAGGAATCGTAAAATCCGGACATAAAAAAATCGCTTTCAGAATTTTGCAACTTCTCCACTAAGTTATCTGCAAAATCCTAAAAGCGTTTGTCGGAGGGCGTAAGCATTAACACTTTATCATTATTGTTATAAAACCATTAAAACGTAAATTCTCGCAGTCGCCTATCACTGAAAATAGGGATATTGATCAATCACCTGTATAAAAAGTACAAATAATAATCTAATACCTGAATCGGGTATTATTCAGTGTTTAGGATGGGGAAACTCGCCCATTTATGCCTATAATAGCGTATGTATTTTGAATGGCGGCAGTCATGCGCGGTTTATATTTAATTACCAATGATGATCCTATTGAGCTTCTTCTGGCGAAACTTGAAGGTGCAATGGCGACTTATGAAGTTGCGGTACTTCAGTATCGTCGTAAAAAAGTAGCGAAAGAAGATCAGGCTTACGAAATCGAATATATGAAACAAATGTGTGAACAGTATAAAGTTCCATTTGTAATTAATGACGATTTGGAAACTGCAGTAAAATATGGCGTAGGCGTGCATTTGGGTCAGGATGATGGTTCAATCCAGGAAGCTGTTGAGCGTTTGCCTAAAAATGTATTGATTGGCCGCAGTTGTAATAACTCACTTGAGCTTGCTGAACAAGCCATTGCTGATGGGGCTAATTATGTAGCCTTTGGCGCGATCTATGCGACTGATACCAAGCCAGAAGCAGGTAATATTGGTCTGGAAACCTTAAAACAAGCCAAAAGTAAATTAAATGTACCGATTTGCGCTATTGGCGGTTTGACGGTGGAAAACTCGAAAGAGGTCATCGAGGCTGGTGCAGATCTGTGTGCAGTCATTAGTGATGTATTGGGTCGCTCAATGTCGACTGTCGGTCAACGAGTGTATGACTGGTCGGAACTATTTGCTGAACAAGCTTAATTTTTATTTCTTATTGTATTTTTGAGTTGAGTGATTCTCATGAGTTTATCTCCAAAGCAAGAACAACTATTTAAACAAGCCAATAAACATATTCCGGGTGGTGTTAACTCACCTGTACGTGCCTTCAATGGCGTGGGTGGTACGCCTATCTTTATCGAGAAAGCCCAAGGTGCTTATCTGTACGATGTCGATGGCAAACGCTATGTGGACTATGTTGGTTCATGGGGTCCAATGATTCTGGGTCATGCGCATCCTGCGATCATTAAGGCGGTGCAAGATGCAGCGGTAGATGGTTTAAGCTTTGGTGCACCAACAGTTCATGAAACCACTTTGGCAGATATCATTTGCGACATCATGCCATCCATTGAATTGGTACGTATGACGAATTCTGGTACTGAAGCGACCATGACTGCGATTCGTCTGGCACGTGGTTATACTGGCCGTGACAAGATCGTAAAATTTGAAGGTTGTTACCACGGTCATTCTGATTCACTGCTGGTAAAAGCAGGTTCAGGTCTTTTAACTAAAGGTGAAGGCGAGGCGACTTCTGCGGGTGTACCTGCTGATTTTGCCAAACATACTTTAACCCTTCCGTATAACGATATTGCCACTTTAAAAGAATGCTTTGCCAAGTTTGGTTCTGAAATTGCGGGTGTGATTGTAGAGCCAGTCGCAGGTAATATGAACTTGGTCAAACCAATTGACGGTTTCTTGCAAGCGATTCGCGATGTCTGTGACGAGCATGGTTCAGTATTCATTATTGATGAAGTGATGACAGGTTTCCGTGTCGGGCTAGGTGGTGCTCAAGCACACTATGGCGTGACTCCTGATTTGACCACATTGGGTAAAATCATTGGTGCAGGTCTGCCAGTCGGTGCTTTTGGTGGTAAACGTGAAGTGATGGAATGCATCGCGCCACTAGGTAAGGTGTATCAAGCAGGGACGTTGTCAGGTAACCCGCTTGCAATGCGTGCGGGTATTGAGATGTTTAAATATCTGCGTGAGCCGGGCTTCTATGAAAAATTGACAGCGCAACTTGAAAAACTCCTTGCAGGTTTACAAGCGGCTGCGGATGAAGCAGGTATTCCATTCAAGACCCAGCAAGTGGGCGGCATGTTTGGCCTGTACTTCACTGATCAAGAAGACATCACCAGCTTTGATTCAATGCTGAAATGTGACGTAGAAGCTTTCAAGAAATTCTTCCATGGCATGTTAAGTCGTGGTGTGAACCTGGCTCCATCTGCATTTGAAGCAGGATTTATTTCAGCTGCGCATAGTGATGAAGATATTGAATTTACGATTCAAGCGGCTAAAGAAACTTTTGCTGAAATGAAAGGGTAATACAACCTCTCCCTAACCCTCTCCTAAAAGGAGAGGGAACATAAGCCCGAATTCCTTCGGGCTTATTTTATTCTTTTAATTAGACCGCAAAGATTTGAAATTGATAAATTAGAAATTGGATAGTTGAATGAAAACCAAACATTATCTGACCTTAAGCGACGCTGAGTTTTTGTTAAATCAGGCCTATGAATATGCGCTAGAAAATGGCTTTAATGTTAGTATTGCTGTAGTTGATGAAACTGGCAATTTGCTGGCAATGAAGCGTATGGATGGTGCTTCACCGATGACAGCAAACCTGTGTCTGGAAAAAGCACGTTGTTCTGCCATTAGTCGCCGCCCATCCAAACTGTTTGAAGATATTATCAAAGGCGGTCAAATGGGCTTTCTGACGATGGATACTTTTTCTGGGATGTTAGAAGGTGGTGAGCCGATTCTGTATCAGGGTCAGTTGGTTGGTGCGATGGGTGTTTCTGGAGTGAAGTCGTTCCAGGATGCGGAGATCGCACAGCAGGCGATTGAGAAGTTTTTGGCACTACAAAATTAGGTGTTTGTATTTGGAAAATACAAAATCATCGTGAGTATGAATAAATTTAAGAAAGCCCAGGTGGATTCGCTTGGGTTTTTTTGATTCTAAGTAATAAAATTAATGAGAATTATCTTAATATTTTTATAAGATTAAAGTTTTTTAATTTAGATAATCTGTTTTTATTTTAAGTATATTTAGATCTGTTAATTATTAAATTGAAGATCAACCTAGAAATACTAGGATTTAATTCATTTATGAATATATTCATGTTGTAGATTGAGAAATCATTCGTGTTATTAATCTTCTTAAAAGAAAGATATAAATTATAATTTTATCATTATATTTGTATATTCCATTTCTCAGAATAACAGGGCTTTTTAAGTACGAATAATGTGCTTTATCTAAGTCTTGTACAGAATCATGATTTCTGTAAATTACCCCATTTTTACAACTGCTTCCCAGTATTCTTATCGTTTCTTTTTTTTCAATTTGATCTATAGCATTTGTATAAGCAATAGGTCCAGTCGTAAGTAAGACTCCTTTCCACCCATATTTAAATTTCAATACACTATATTGTTCAATATTTTGGGTTATTATTTCAATAACTTTATAAATATAAGAATTATTAGCTGAGGAAATGATATTCCATTGTTGAAACTCTCTACCTCTTTTAATCTCTTTATGTAGTCCAAAATGCTGATATTGAGAACTCCCACCTTGCCATTCAAAAAGTAAAAGGTCATCTGTGGGTAAAATTAAATGACTAAGGGGTATAGTGGTATAACTTTTAACATCAAAATATGCTCCACCTGACTTATATATGAGTAAATAGCGAAAATAATCAGCTTGGGCAGCCCCGTATTCAGGATTTATACTTAAAAATGCATTTAAATATCTACTTGAATAATTTTGTTTTATAAAATCTAACATATTTTGATAATTATAAAATTGATAGTGCCAATCAGGATTATTTTTCTTTAATAGATCTATAGCTTGTTTTTCTTCATGTGTTAAGGCATTAATGCCTTTAGTATGTATTTGATGTATTATTTTTGGAATTTTCATATGAAGCTCCGAATAAATAATTATTTTTAATTTTTATTATAAAAATTTAATAGATAATATATTAGAAGGTATTATTAATTGTGATTTGAAACTTATCATTCCTATTAATCTAAGCTAGCATAATGAACTTTTGCAATAAGCTAAATAGATAAAACTCCCATGCTCTATACAATGCCCAGAAAAATTCAAATTGCTCCATCTCAAGCCAAATGGCAGCTTGCTGCTACAGATTCAGTCTTGGTCTTGGTTGGGCTGCATAATTTAAGAATGCAGACCGGGATTCAAGAGACTGAGCTGATGAATAATCTGATTCAGATCAGCAATAAAGCTAAAGCACTTGATATTCCCATTGTCGACCTATATGGCGATGATTTAATGCAGGGTATGCAGCAACTTGGAGAATATGCTTCAACTCATCCACAACTGATTTTTGCCGGACAAATCACACCGATGCTGAAACAGATCTTGCCACATCTGCAAAGTGTGACAGAACAAATTTGCATAATTAATGATGCAATTTTGATGCCTAGTCAGGAACAGCATATCCAGTGGATTGAGAATATATCGGCACAAGCTTTGCATCATATGAACAGCTATAGTCTGACCCGATTATGGAACTTAAGTGCGCCGTCAGAATATGTATTGTCAACCAAAGGCATCATGTTGGCAGTAGCTGAACAGCTGGATATGGATGCGCTGGAAATTGATCCTTATGCTGATTTAAAGCAGTATGGACTGGACTCTGTAGTAGTAGTCAGTCTGGTTGGCACATGGCGTGCGCATGGTGCTGATCTGCGTTATGAAGATGTGCTGGAACACCCGTCATTACATGATTTAGTGAGCTTTGTAATGCAATCTGCACGTCGATAATCGCTAATTGGGTAATTTTCTTAAAATAATCGGAAATTTCATCGCCATTTACATAAATGCGCATTGTAATTATCACTCAAGCTTTCTATTATGGCCGCCTTGTTTTTCGCGATCAGCGTGGGATTGAACTTTGAGTAATTTTCTAACCGAACATCTGATACATCGTGATGAAGATTTTATGGTCATCCATAAGCCTGCAGGCTTACTCACAGTGCCCGGTAAAACAGAAGATTTACAAGATTGCCTGATCAATCGCCTCATCAAATTAGAACCTAAAACTTTACTGATCCACCGTCTGGATCGAGACACTTCCGGTATCTTAGTATTTGCCTTAAGTCGTGAAGGGCAAAAATCCATCTCCCGCCAGTTCCAGGAACGCCAAACCGATAAGACCTATCAAGCCATCGTGGCTGGAACATTAGAAGGCAAGGGTACAGTTGATGTGCCTGTCATTTACGATCCAAGCCGTCCACCACTGCATATTGCTGAACCGAATCATAATAAGCCGGCTATTACAGAATGGCAGGCCATCGAACATTTTGAAATTCAGGGGCAAGCTGTGACTCGGGTGAAACTGACTCCGATTACCGGTCGTTCACATCAGCTCCGTGTACATATGCAATATCTCGGGCATCCGATTATTGGCGATACCTTGTATGCAACGCCAGAGCAGCAACAGCTTAGTCCGCGTCTATGCTTACATGCCGAGCGTTTAAGTTTTTATCATCCTAAAACACAACAGTTAGTTGAATTTAATTGTCCGGCTGAATTCTAGGAAATACTTGTTTAATCGACGTGAATTATGCTCACTTTTTAGTGGGCTTTATGTCAAAATACATTGCTTGAAGGTGTGAAATTTTGCTCAAATGACGTTTCGTGATTGAGCCTGATATTCATAATCTTGTACTTAAGATAAAGGTGGAAAAATTGCAGCAATTTGCTATTGGTCAACGTTGGTTATCAGATACTGAAACAGAACTCGGTTTAGGGGTTCTCATTGATGTTGATGAGCGATCGGTCAGCATTTTATTCCCAAAAAGCGATGAAACTCGCGTCTATGCTCGCAGTAACGCACCCTTATCTCGTATCGTATTTAATGCGAATGACGAACTGCAAGATCAGGAAGGTACGATCTGGACCGTTGAGTCAGTTGAAGACCGCAATGGTGTAGTGCGTTATCACGTGGTTCGTACTCTTGAAGATGGTACAGAAGAACGTAAAGCTTTAAATGAAACCCGTGTAGGTGCAACGATCCAGTTGTCTAAACCTTTAGATCGTTTACTGGCCAGCCAGATTGACTATAAAGAGTGGTATGACCTGCGTATTGAAGCCTTGCTGATGCAAGCCAATATGCAAACCAGTCCATTGCGTGGCTTGGTCGGTTCGCGTGTGGGTCTGATTCCACACCAGTTGTATATCGCACATGAAGTCGGTCAGCGTTTCGCGCCGCGTGTTTTACTGGCCGATGAAGTGGGCTTGGGTAAAACCATCGAAGCAGGTCTGATCATTCATCAGCAACTTAAAACTGGCCGTTCTGAACGTATTCTGATCTTGGTCCCGGATTCACTGCAATATCAGTGGATGATTGAGATGCGCCGTCGTTTCAATCTTGAATTCTCCCTATTTGATTTGGCTCGTACTGCATCGATCAAAGAGCATGATCCTGAACTAAATCCATTCCTGACCGAACAGCGCATTATTGCTTCTGTGGACTTGATGGTGGATCACGAAGATCTACGCGAACAGGCGATTGAAGCGGGCTTTGACCTGTTGGTTGTCGATGAAGCGCATCACCTGATGTGGTCTGAGGAAGAAGGCGGCAATGACCGTTATGATCTGATCGAAGAGCTGGCAGAGAAAACACCGGGCGTATTGTTATTGACTGCAACACCAGAACAGCTCGGTGTAGAATCTCACTTTGCACGTCTACGTTTACTTGATCCGCAACGTTTCAGTTCATTGGATCGTTTCCTAGATGAAGAAGAGCAATATCAGCATACCGCTAAAATCGCTGAAGTACTGATGTCAGACCTTCCACTGGAAGCTGAGCATTTCACTGCGATTGAAAGCCTGCTTGGTCATGCGATTGAAGATACCCCAGAGCAACGTTTCCGTGCCATTCATGAATTGCTAGACCGTCATGGTACGGGTCGTATCCTGTTTCGTAACACACGTGAAGCGATTCAGGGCTTCCCGGGTCGTGACTGTCAGCCAGCACCATTGCCAGCGCCAGAAAACTGGTCTAAAGATGGCAAACTACGTGAACAGATGTGGCCGGAAGAATCTCAACTTGATGGCTCGTGGATGGAAACCGATCCGCGTGTAATGTGGTTGATGGAAAAGCTGCGTACTGATCTGAAACACAAAAAAGTATTACTGATTGCCCGTAGTGGTCCAGTGGTTGAAGCACTGGAAAATGTATTACGTCTGCATGCAGGTATCCGTACTGCCATGTTCCATGAAGGCATGAGTCTTTTGGAACGTGACCAAGCAGCAGCTTATTTTGCTGAAGAATCTTATGGTGCACAGATTCTGTTATGTTCTGAAATCGGTTCAGAAGGCCGTAACTTTCAGTTTGCATCAGACTTGATCCTGTTTGACTTACCGGCCAATCCGGATGTTTTGGAACAGCGTATTGGTCGTCTGGATCGTATCGGTCAGGAAAACCGTATCCAGATTCATGTGCCTTATCTGGTGGGTACTGCGCAGGAGCGTATGTTCCGTTGGTATAACGAAGCGCTGAATATTTTCAGCAACATTTCTCCAACGGCGCAAACGCTGCAAGAAAACTTTATTGTTGCCCTGAAAGATTGCTTGCTGGCAGATAAAGGTCAGGAATTTGAAGATCTGCTGGAAGAAGTTAGCGTACAACGTGAAGCGCTTGAAGCCGAGTTGCAGGAAGGTCGTGACCGTCTGCTTGAGTACAATTCTTGCCGCCCCGTCGTGGCACAGGAAATTGTTAATGCGCTTGAAGACTATGATGACAATACCACCTTGCCAATGTTCATGAAGCGTTTTATGGCATCGACCAATATCGACTTTGATGAGCAAAGCAATGGTACGGTGATCATCAAGCCAACGGATCAGATGCAGGTACAAGGTTTGACCCTGGATGAAGAGGGCATGACAGCCACTTTCTATCGTGACCAAGCTCAGATCCGTGAAGATGCTCAATATCTAACTTTAGAGCATCCATTCACTGAAAGCGTGATGGAAATGATCAATACTCAGGGCTTTGGTAGTACCAACGTTGCGGTCTTAAAGTCTGCAGCATTGCCACAAGGTTCTGTATTGATGGAAGTGTGGTTCAAGGTTGATGTGGTTGCACCAAAAGCACTGAACTTACCGTCAAGCTTGCCACAGCAGCTGATCCGTGTATTGCTGAGTGAAAAAGGTCAGGATCTGTCTCAGAAGATTGCGCCTGAAATCCTGAAACCATATCTACATCATTTAGATGGCAATAGCTGCCGTCAGGTGGTGAAAGCACGCCGTGAAGTGATTGAAGCGCGTTATCAACAGGCATTGGAATTAGCTCGTTCAGCATTGCCAAACTTCAGGCAGCAGGCTAAAGAAGTGTATGGCAATAAATGGCAGTATGAAATTGACCGTCTGACTTACCTGAAACAGTTCAACCCAAGTATCCGTGAAGATGAAATCGCACGTTTACAGAAGCTGCAAAAAGAAGGCTTGAGTTTGTTAGAAGGTTTATCTGTAACACCTGAAGCGATTCAAGTAATGGTCGTGGTTAAGCCATAAGATCTAATGAATTATGAAAGCAGCTTTCGGGCTGCTTTTTTATGGCTGGAATTAAAGTCATGATTGAGCTTTTGGTCGGGCTGTGCTAGCTGATATTTTCTGTATTGTTTAAAATCAGCACCTCTAAGAATAAGAAATAAAATATCATGTCCAAAGCATTGATCACTATTGGCGCGAAAACCAGCCATGGCGGTATGGTCACTGAATGTGAAAACTCTTTTTTAATTAATGGCATGGCGGTGCATCTGAATGGCATGAAGCATTACTGTCCCAAGTGCCAAACTACCGTGACAGCTATTGCTAGTGATTTATCTACAATAGTCAAAGGTAGGGCTGTAATCATTGCTGGAGATAAAGTCAGTTGTGGAGCCACTTTTTTACTGATGCAAAATCTGGCTATTTCTAAAAAATAACGAACCATATGCCGATGTAAGCCAGGAGTGACTTAAAGGTCATAGATTGGTGAATTTGGTTCTGTATAATTTTGCATTTCAATATTAAGCTTCTTTCAGACTTTATAAAGAAATGATCAAAGAAAATAATGAAACAGGTTTTGCATTTTACTCATGCCAATGGCATTCCATCGGCAAGCTATCGCAAGTTTTTAAATTATTTTCAGGATGAATATCAGGTCAAGGCAATTCCGCTGATCGGGATGAATCCAGCCTATCCAATTACCAAAGACTGGCGTTATCTAGTAAATGAAGTGATACAGGATATCCAGCAGCAATCTCCGGATCAAAAGGTGATTGGGCTGGGACATTCATTTGGTGGTTTGATAACTTTAATGGCAGCCTATCAACGTCCGGATTTATTTTCCAAACTGGTGATCATGGATCCACCTTTCGTGATTGGTAAAAACAGTGCACTGTTTGAAGTCGTGAAAAAGCTCAACTTAAAAAGTATTGACCGTTTCACTCCGGCAGGTATTACCCTAAAACGTAAAGATTACTGGCCATCTAAACAGGACGCCGTTGAAGCGCTGAGATCGAATCGTCTGTTTAAGCATTTTGATGAGCAATGTTTTCAGGATTATATCGAAAGCGGGATTGTGCCTGATCAAGAGCGTGGAGGGGTAACTTTAGCCATTCCCAAACAGATTGAGGCAGAAATTTTCCGGACTGTACCGGCTTGGTGGTGGCGTACACCAAGAAAACCACCCCAGGTTCCGATACATTTAATCACAGCAGAGCGCAGCCAGTTTTATCAGCAAGGTTTACCACAAGGCATGCATAAGGTTTACCAAATTCATTATTCGGTGGTGCAGGGCGGACATATGTTTCCACTAGAGCATCCGGAAATGACGGCAAACCATGTTAAAGCCAGATTGAATAAGCTTTAATCTTGGTAATAAAAAAGACTCACTAAGAGTCTTTTTTTTTACAGTTAGCTTAACGGATTTGGGATTGATCCAGATGACGGGCACCTTCCAGAATCATGCGGATCATGATCATGGTCTGTTCCGCAATTTCCTTACGGTTTTCAGGTGCCATATCGATCACGTTGGCACCCATATTAAATACCAGTTGGGTAATCGCTCTAGCCGCAATCTCGGGATGAAATAATTTTTTATTATTTAGTCGTTCCAGGCGGATCAGGTCTTCCTGAAGCTCCTGCTGGAAATAATTCAATTGGCGTTCGACGGCCTGTTTATAAGATTTGGAACCTGTATAACCTTCACGTAACAACAGGCTCAAATTGCCTTCATCAGCATCCAGCTGGGCAATAAAGACTTCGACAGAACTACGGATAATACTGTTCTGTTTCGATGCTTTTAAGCGGGATTCATTGAGAATCTGACGCAGCACAATCCCGGCACGATCAATCAGCTCAATCGCCAGTTCATCGATATCTTTAAAATGACGATAAAAACTGTTCGGAGCAATTCCAGCCTCACGAGCAACTTCACGCAAGCTTAAAGATGAAATACTTTTTTGTGGTCCGATCAGGTTTAAAGCAGCCTGGAACAGTTCTTCCTTGGTAATGGTCGCTTTACGGCCCACACTACGGACAATAATGGGCTCATCAATGCTTTTCGATGGTAAAGACGCGTCACTGCTTATTTTCATTGAAGGCTCATTCATGAGGTGATTAGTAAAAGGCATTAACACATTATAACGAAGGCAGTCCAGCTTGTGAAATGATTAGAAACAATACAAATGTATATACAAATATATATACAAGTGTATAATAATTAAAAATCCAAGGTGATGTCTAAAACGATGCCTGTACTCGAAAAGCTTAAAACGCCATTAAATACGCTGAAAGAGAGTGTGATTGATCCATATGCGATTAATTTCTGGATGCAGAAATTAAATCCTTTATGGTCAATGAATCAGCCCTTAGGCAAGATTGTGCGCAAAGAACATGCTGCGCAGGATATGCTGAGCCTGACGATTCGTGTCAATCATTTATTCCAGTTCGGTCAGGCGGGCCAGCATCATCCTGTATTTGTGGTGGTGAACGGCATTCGTTATGAACGTAGCTATAGTCTGACCCGTATTGATCAGCAGCATATTTTATTGACGGTTAAAAAAGTGAATGCGGGTAAAGTTACTACCTGGTTTGCTGAACAGGCTGAAGTCGGCGATATCATTGAATTCGGTCAGCCTTTCGGTGACATGACTTTGCCAGAACAGGACAGCCCATTGCTTTTGCTTGCTGCGGGTAGTGGTATCACCCCAATGCTGAGTATGCTGGAAGCTTTAAAAGATAAAGCTGAACTGGTTGCACCAGTAACTTTATGGTACTGGGTTAAGAAAAACCAGGATGCTGCTTTCATTGCACGTTTTGAAGAGCTGGCACAAAAGTTTTCAAACTTTTCTTATCAGGTATTTGCAACTCAGGAACAACCGGCTGCGCCGCGTCTTGATGAATCTTATCTAGACCAATTGCAAGCATTGGAACAAAGTACAGTCTATGCATGTGGACCATCAGGTTTTGTTGCGACTGCAGAACGACTGTTTGCTTCAGCGAAACTGTTCAAAAGTGAAGCGTTCAGCATGAGTCTGAATGATGAAGCTGATACCGGTTTTGTCAATGTAACCCTGACTCAATCGAAAAAAATCGTCACGATTCCTAAAGGCCAGTCGATTCTGGTGAGTCTGGAACAACAGAATATCCGACCGACCCATGGCTGTCGTATGGGCATCTGTAATAAATGTGCCTGTAATAAAGCGGAAGGTTCAACCAAGAATCTGGTCAATGGCGCACAAAATACCGAGCCGGGTAATCTTTTAAAAATTTGTGTTAACTCAGCGCAGACTGACCTTGTCATCGACTTATAAGCGAGTTTTATCCTATGAATATGCCAGTAAAATTACAGTATTTTAAAAATCCTAAAAACCGTGAACTGACCCAGTCTGAGCTAGATGAACTTGCACGTGAGCTTGATGCCATCAAACAGGAAGTGCTGGATGATTTAGGTGAAAAAGATGCCAAATATATCCGTCGCGTATATTCGAGCATCCGTTATTCATCGATTGCAGGTCGTGCCTTATTATTCGCAGGCTGGTTCCCGCCAGCATGGTTGCTGGGTACAGGCTTATTAGGCTTTGCCAAAATCATGGAAAATATGGAATTGGGTCATAATGTCATGCACGGTCAATATGACTGGATGAATGATCCGAAGCTCAATGGCCAGACTTACGAGTGGGATATTGTCGGAACTTCAGACAACTGGCGTCAAACCCATAACTTCAAGCATCATACTTATACTAACATTAAAGGCATGGATGATGATATTGGTTATGGCTTGTTGCGTTTGTTCCCTGAGCAACGCTGGAAACCAGGTTATTTATTACAGCCAATTTACAGTATTCCATTTTGCTTGTTATTCCAGTGGGGCGTAGCCATTCAAAACCTTGAATTGGGTAAATACTTCAAAGGCCGTAAAACCAAAGAACAAACTCTTGAAGAATGGAAGCCAATGCAGCGTAAAATTGGCAAGCAATTATTCAAAGATTATGTATTCTTCCCGTTGATTGCAGGTCCTGCAGCATTACCGGTATTGACAGGTAACCTGGTGGCAAATGGCCTTCGTAATATCTGGACTTTCAGTATTATTTTCTGTGGTCACTTTACTAAAGATGTAGAAGTGTTTCCGAAAGCTGTGATGGAAAATGAAAGTCGGGGTCACTGGTATATGCGCCAGATTCGTGGTTCTTCAAACTTGACTGGTTCTGATGCGTTTCATATTTTGACTGGACATTTAAGCCATCAGATTGAACATCACTTATATCCAGATGTGCCTGCACGCCGTTATCGTCAAATGGCGCCAAAGGTAGAAGCGGTATGTAAAAAATATGGTCTGAACTATAACAATGCCAGTCTGGTAAAACAGTATGGCAGCGTAATTAAACGTATTGTGAAATATGCTTTTCCGTTTAAGAAGTAAGATGGATTTCAATAAAAAACCGCTATTCATAGCGGTTTTTTATTATTCTCAGTTTAATTAATTATTTTAAGCTCAGACTCGGGTAAATTCATTTCAAGTAGTGGAAGTACTTTATCTCGTCCTTCCAGATAAGCATACTGTGCAAGGCATAACATTGCCTCATCTTCTTCGCTATTTCCATAAGCATAAATTTCAGCATAATCTTCTAAATTATATTTTTCCAAGATTCTACTTTTCTTCTGATCCTTACTACAATCAGGTGTGTTGTATAAACCTGTCATTTTGCCTGTCAGAATTTCTACTTCACTACAAATCAGGTCAATGCCTAAATAAGTACAAACCGGTTTTAAATATAAATCCAGTGAAGCAGAAACGAGAACGACTTGATGCCCGAGTTGCTGATGTTGTCTAAGTTGCTTTAATAGCTTGGGATTTAATCTTAAAACAAGCTGCTGTGCATATTCTTCGGCAAGCTGCTGAATTTCATGCGCATGACTATTTTTGAACATGGTGTAATACAGCTTTGGGCGCATTGCATGAGCAGGATAGAGCTTAAGATAGTAAGCCTGAATCCAAGGCAGAATACGAATGCCACGTTTTAAAATCTGCCTTTTCTTTAAAGCATAGAAAATGAACCCTGTAAAACTGTCATAAGGATACAGGGTTCCATCAAAATCAAATAAGGCTAGAGTTTTATGTTTTTGATGCGGCGCATGCATGTTTGATAACGACCATCGACACGGCTGGCAAACCAGTTAGTATTATACTCACGACTCAATTTTGGGCCTGAGATCACGACTTCTGGCATCATTGCATAAATTGGCTCTTTACCGGTTTTTTCTTGATAAAGTTTACTGATGCCACGATAAGTCATAGTATCTTCAAAATCTTTAACTTTTTCTTTTTTTAAATCCGCCCGAATCTGACGTTCAGTAATAATAAAATTATTTTTTGCAAAAACGCTGATGAGCTCTCGTTCAGATTGACTCTTTTGTGAGCGAATCGCGCCATCTTTAGTATATAGTAGTAAATCGCCATCCAGGCTCAATTCGGCATCGGTTAAGCTATTTAACATGCTCTGGAATGCTGCATTACGGCTGGAATACATCCCAGAGTTATAATCAGCAAAACGATAAATCGGTTTTTCATAATCCGCAGGGTACATCATCAATCGATGAATCCCATAATACAGTCCACCATACTGGCTATACAGGTCACTACGCAAATCAGCAATACTGCCCCCTTGACGTTTATATTCCTTGGCATAGCTGATATGAACCTGCATGGAACCCAAAGTTGTAATCGGATTCATTTTTTCGCCAATATTTTGTCCAAATAGTTTGGCTGCACCTGTCAGTGCACTTACATGATAATGTTTGGCCATGTAATCAAAGATTTCACGATAAAGTTCATCTAACTGACGTTCAGTTTTAACCCGGCGCATCTGGCTGAGATAATTGTCTTCTGGACTTGGATGATTTTTAAGTACGTCCTGGAAATATCCTGCAACTGTTCCACCGATACTTTCACCAAGTTTATCTTTAAATTTTTCTTCCAGACGTTCCTGAACTTCTTTAACGGCTTTTTCACCAAGACCAGGAACTACCGGGTCTGCATTAAAGTTAGATTCCTGATCGACAACTGCCACGATTGAACAGATATTCTCTTTGGTTTGTGGAATACCGAGCTGGTCAGTGATGTCATAAATATCTTGTGCCCAGGATTCACGCTGGCTGACACGACCTGGAATGGCTTTACGAATATGTTCAACTTCAAGAGTTGGTTCATCATTTGACCACCATGAACCATTGCCACACCCTACAAGGCTAATAGATAAAGCAAGTATGGATACGGACTTAAGAGAAAAAACTTGAGCAAAATATTTGTTCATGGTGTCGTAAATAAATTGAAAAGATGAGTGAACAAGGCAGATGCAGTATACTATGCCCATCAGAAAAGTGATGAATTTATATGTATATTGGTCCCTATCAACTGTCAAATAATTTGATTGTCGCTCCTATGGCAGGTGTCACCGATCGTCCATTTAGAACCTTATGCAAGTACTTTGGCGCAGGTCATGCAGTCAGTGAAATGATGACTTCTGACAAGACCTTGCGCATGAGTAAAAAAAGCTTATATCGGGCGAATTTTGATGGTGAGCTGGCACCAATCTCAGCACAGATTGCTGGTTCTGATCCGCATGACTTAGCTGAGGCAGCACGTTATCAGGTCGCAAATGGGGCACAAATTGTTGATATCAATATGGGATGCCCCGCCAAGAAAGTCTGTAATAAGCTGGCCGGTTCTGCCTTGTTAAAGGATGAAGATCTGGTCGCACGTATTTTAGACGCAGTCGTTGCTGCAGTTGATGTTCCTGTGACTTTAAAAACCCGTTTGGGCTATCTCAACGGTCATGAAAATATCCTACGAGTTGCAAAACGTGCTGAAGACGCGGGGATTGCAGCGCTGGCATTACATGGTCGTACTCGTGAAGATATGTACCTCAATACGGCACGTTACTCCTTAATCAAGGAAGTGAAAGGGATGTTGAGTATTCCCGTGATTGCGAACGGAGATATTGATAGCCCTGAGAAAGCCAAATATGTACTGGACTATACAGGTGCAGATGCCATCATGATTGGCCGTGCTGCACAAGGACGTCCCTGGATTTTTCGTGAAATTGCACATTATTTAGAAACTGGAGAGCATCTTGCTGCGCCAAGTATTGCTGAAGTGAAAGATGTGTTATTAGGACATCTATCTGAGCTTTATGAATTTTATGGTGAATATTCAGGTTGCCGTATTTCGCGTAAGCATATTGCCTGGTATACCAAAGGACTACGTTCGAGTAATGAATTCCGTCAAAATATGTATCAAGTAGAAAACACTGCCGATCAATATAAAGTGGTGGAAAACTATTTTAATGGATTACTGGAACATGGACATATCATGAGCGATGTACAGGTGAATCTGCTAGAAACCAAATAAAAAGAGAGATTTCCTAGTTCTTCTAAAAGGTACTGTAGTAAATACAGTACCTTTTTTATCTTATAGCTAAAATTTTATATGCTTCCGTTACATTAAAGACTGTAGTGAACATAGCCGCATATTAAGTTCACTGAAACTGGACAGGATATGGACATTGTTTACGTGAAATTGCTCTAAGCTGAATTTCTAGCATGGCAAGATGTTTATTCAATCTTGTTCATTCTCATGATCAAGGGAGATCTATAATGACAAATACCAATCGTCCAGTTACAGACTTTGGCAATAAAACCTCGACTGAATTACCAGAGGAACGTAGTGACGCATTAAATCAAGATGCAACAGATGCCAGTGCTCGACCAGATTTGAATTCACCTCAAAAAGATAATCCTCGTGTACCAGATATGAATGAAGGTGAGGATAATGTACTTGCTACCAGTGCAGGTACTTTAGGCGGGGCAGCAGTTGGAGCGACTGCCGGTCTGGTAGGTGGTCCTCCAGGGGCAGTAGTAGGCGGTATCATTGGCGGTGTTGTAGGCGGTATTGCAGGGAATGATATTGCTTCACCTGATCATCCGAAACAGACGGATAACTATGAGCATCCAGAAAATCATCCAGAGGCAGATAATTATCAGCATCCGGACACGATTAAGCAGGAAGATGATTACTGGAGAACTGAGCATACCAACCGTCCGTATTATACGGAATCACGCACTACTTACAGCGATCTCGACTATGATCGTGACTATCGTGGTGCTTATCGGGTTGGTTATGAAAACCGTCCGCTATATGACCGTCAAACTGACTTCGAACATGCCGAACCTGAATTACGAACCAAATGGGAACAGGTAAAAGGTGAATCTCGTTTGAATTGGGAAGAAGCAAAATTTGCGATCAAAGATGCTTGGCATCGTATGACTCGTTAAAAGAACGATATAAAAAAACCTCTCTTTGGAGAGGTTTTTTTATGTTCTAAAATTAAATTTTGCTTTATTTTTGTTTCATTTCCAGCACTAACTGATTAATTAAATCAGAAGCTTCCATCTCACGAATTTGCGTCACATTTGAACCTGCCCAAAATGCGCCATAACCCTGATCACCATGTTTGGACGCTGCTGCATGTAACTGCTTGGCCAGATCATAAGTATATGGATAGGCAGGTACATCCAGACGATTAGGCGTGTCTACGTCTATGTGCCAGTGATTAATGATGCCACGCGCTGGACGGCCGGAAATGCTGGCACTAACTTGAGTTAGCGGCTTGGACAGTAGCGCTTTACGATAGGCGTCATTGGCATTGGAAGATTTGCATTGAACAAATGCTGTGCCCAATTGCACTGCTTCAGCGCCAAAGTCCATCATCTGACGGGCTTGTTCACCATTCATGATTCCGCCTGCAGCAACCACCGGCAGTGAAAAATGCTGTTTCATCAACTTGACCAGATTAGAGGTTTTGACTGAGGCATCAAACTTGGTACTAAAGATACCCCGGTGACCTCCAGCCTCAATGCCTTGAGCAATGATGATATCAATCCCTGCCTCTTGAATGGCTTTGGCCTCAGCAAAATTGGTGGCAGATACCATCGTCAGAATACCGGCATCTTTTAAGGCCTGAACCTGATGCGGGAGAGGAATGCCAAAATGAAAGCTGACCGCACATGGTCTGGTTTCTAGAACCAGATTCAAGAAATCATCATTGTCTTTAAAACTTGGGTAAATACAGTGTAATTGAGTGGGTGGATTAATTCCGTATTCAGCAAATTTATCTTTAAACTGGTCAATCCAGGCTTGGGCTACGTTTTCATCAAGAGGCTGACTGTCATGACAGAAAAAGTTAACCTGAAACGGACAATCTGTAAGTTCCTGAGTTTTTAAAATCTGCTGGCGCGCAGACTCTACGCTGCTGGCTCCCAAGCCCAGCGAACCCAGACCACCCTGATTTGAAACTTCCGCTGCCAGTTCAGGTGTCGAAACGCCTGCCATAGGGGCCAAGAAAATAGGATGTTTTATTCCGAGTTTTTCTAATAAAGACATAGATTTGCTCCCTGTTACTCTATCTACTTTGCCTATAGCCGCAAAATTAAGCAAATCATATTGGTTATTTTATTTTGAAATAATGCTGTATGGATAACGGTTCAATTACATTTCTTACGACATGAGATGTCGCCACAAAGACTGGAAAGCTATAGTGTATAGCGGGGAAAATTTATAATAGGTTTTTAGCCAACAACTTGCTGAAATCATGTCTGAACGTATCCGAGAAAAACTACAAATTTTAGCTGATGCTGCCAAATATGATGTGTCCTGTTCATCGAGTGGCAGTAACCGTAAAAATAAAGACAAAGGCCTGGGTAATACCGGAAACGGAATCTGTCATAGCTATACCGAAGATGGTCGCTGTGTCTCATTACTAAAAATACTGTTTTCCAATGTCTGCATTTTTGACTGTGCCTATTGTGTCTCTCGTCGTTCCAATGACGTAAAACGTGCTGCATTTACCGTGCAGGAAGTGGTCGATCTGACCATGAATTTTTATCGCCGTAATTATATTGAAGGGCTGTTTTTAAGTTCGGGAATTTTTAAATCAGCAGATTACACCATGGAGCGGATGTTGCAGGTGGTGAAAAAGCTGCGTCTGGAAGAAAATTTTAATGGTTATATTCATCTCAAAACCATTCCCGGAGCATCGCAGGAGATCATTACTGAAGCGGGTTTATATGTCGACCGGATGAGTATCAACCTGGAAATGCCAACCGAAGCAGGCTTGCAAAAGTTTGCTCCAGAGAAAACCCATACAGAAGTGCAAAAAGATCTGGGAATTGTACGGGATCGCTTAATCCAGTTGAAAGATGAACGTAAGATCATCAAATCCGTTCCCAAATTTGTTCCCGCAGGACAGACCACGCAAATGGTGGTCGGTGCGCATAGTGAAACGGACAAAGATATTATTTTGATGGCTGATCGGCACTACAAGGAATTTAAGCTGAAACGCGTGTATTTTTCTGGCTATATTCCGATTAATCCCGAAGAAAAAGCCTTACCTGCAATCGGCTCAGCGCCACCCTTATTAAGAGAAAATCGTCTATATCAGTCTGACTGGCTGATGCGCTTTTATGGTTTTGAAGCAGATGAAATTGTGGATGACCAGCATCCAAATCTGGATCTGGATATTGATCCAAAACTGAGCTGGGCTTTACGCCATCCGGAGGCCTTCCCGGTTGATATTAACCGAGCCGACTACAAGATAATATTACGCGTGCCTGGCATTGGAGTACGTTCTGCCAAAAAGATTGTACAGGCACGCCGTTTTGGTCAGATTCATATCGATCAACTAAAACGGATGGGCGTGGCGTATAACCGGGCGCAGCATTTTATTCGCTGTGCAGATACACCGAAATTTAAAAAGGAGCAGCAATCCCAGCAGATTCGCCAGCAGATTTTACAAGCGGGTCAGTCCAAATATCAGCAGCAACTGTCACCTCAACTAGGATTTGGTTTCTGATGGCACACTACTGTTTTGATGGCACCATGACCGGTTTATTAAGCTGTGTATTTCGGGCTTTTGAATTTAAAGAGTTTGATGTCAAAGTGACGGCTAATCCGCAGGCCCAAAATGGCCTATTCGATGATTTTATTCATGTGGCCTCGAATGAAAGTCATGGGCAGCGGGTCTGGCAAGGCTTAAAACAGAAAATATCATCCAGTAGTTTAAAAGCCTTTTATTATGCTTTTCTTTCTGAAAAAGAACAGGCATTTCAGAACCTGTTCGATTTTGCGGTCTATGTATTCCAAAATCAGCGGCCGGTTGATAAAGATTATGGCCATCATGCAGTCATCGGAATGTCACAATGGATGAAACAGGTCGGGCGTGAAAAGCATCGTATGGAAGCTTTTGTCCGCTTCAAAAAGGCCAAAGATGGATTGTTTCTCAGTCTGGTCAAACCGGATTTTAATGTACTGCCGATTATTTCCCGACATTTTAAGGAACGTTACCAAGACCAGCGTTGGCTAATTTATGATGAGCAGCGCCAGTACGGCATCTATTACGATTTAAATGATGTGCACCAGATAGAGATGAATGCAGAAATAGTTGATCCACAAATCCGGATTGGACATAGTCAGTCTTTTAGCATTGAACTGGATGATGAAGAAGTACTCTATGATCAGCTTTGGAAAGATTATTTTAAAAGCGTGAATATTCAGGCACGACAAAATATGAAGCTGCATATCCAGTATGTACCTAAACGCTACTGGCGTTATATGAATGAGAAAGTACTTTAAATAAAATCTTCGCCCAAGTTTAAGGCATAATGACAGCTAATATTTAGATCGAGTGTATAGATATGAAGGTATGGCTGGCATCATTAGCTATGGTAACTGGATTGGCTGCATGTTCAGCAGAGCAACAGAAAATAGCAGTAGATCCGGGTAAATATCAGGTTAAAAGTGCACAGGAATTACAGCAACGTTTTGATGATCTAAACAGTAAGTTGGCACAGGACTTTCAGCAATTTAAAAAAGTAGAAAGCATTGCCTTTTCTCATCAGTTGCCTTTGGATGTGAATAACCTGCAAACCTTGAATCAGCATCCTGTCAGCCGGACTGCGCTAAAATCCAGTAAAGTGGCCTATTGTGACATGATGAATGGTTATTTTGCTGAGATGTATCGCTTGGGGCATTATAATCTGAATCTGGTCGACGAAATTCAATTGCCTAAAGCCGAGAATGAAGACCTGAAATCCAATTTTGCATCTAGCGATCAGTTCTATACTTTTATTCTGGACCGTTATACGGCTTATCGTCAGGTTCAACAAACCATGAATTATGGTTGTAATCTAAAAGCTGCGTTATAAGTAGTAAGCTAAATAAAAAAGCCCATCGCAAAGATGGGCTTTTTTATTTAGCAACCAGTTAATTTTTCTGGTTGAGGTTTCTCACCGGGGAAGAAAATTGGACGAAGTTTTACACCCATACCATTTCCAAGGAATGCGAAGACCAGCCATAACCAGCCATGTACGCTGCCTGAAGCAATACCACTAAAATAGGCCCCGATATTACAGCCATAAGCCAGACGAGCGCCGTAGCCAAGCATCAAACCGCCAATAACTGCAGCAACCAATGAACGTTTTGGAATATTGAAGTTTGGAGCAAATTTACCTGCCAGACTGGCGGCCAATAATGCACCAAGCATGATGCCAAAGTTCATCATAGACGTAATATCGAACCAGAGCGATTCAGATAAGGCTTTGGCATTTGCTGGTTGCTGCCAATACGCCCAAGAGGCTACATCAATTCCAACAAAACTTGCAGATTTCGCGGCCCAGACAGCAAGGGCAGAAGTAACCCCCCATGGACGACCAGCCAGCGCCAAAGTAGCAAAGTTAAGCAGGGTTAAAATGATTCCGCCCCAGATTAATGGCCATGGACCACGCAAAAAGCGTTTCCAGCCCTGATGCTGGCTTTGAGGTTCAACTTCTAAATTGCCATGACGTTTCTTTTCAAAAAAGATAGTTACAGCAGCAATAACTGCAAAAATGATAAAGCTCAAAATGAGTGCAGGAATGACACCAAAACTTTCTACAATAGAGATAGGTGCGAAATGAGGTAGGTTAAACCACCAGTCAATATGCGAAGTCGCAATCAGTGAGCCGGCACAGAAGAAGAACAGGGTTACCAGCATACGGGCACTACCACCACCAACGGTATAAAGTGTGCCTGATGCACAACCGCCACCGAGCTGCATCCCAATCCCGAAAATAAATGCCCCGATTACCACAGAAAGCGAAACCGGACTGACAAAGCCTTGAACTGGATTACCGAACAGTTCACCTGCGCCTAAAGCAGGGAAAAATAGCAATACAGCAAGACCCAGCATGATCATTTGGGCACGTAAGCCACGACCACGACGTTCTTTAATAAAGACACGCCAGCTGGAGGTAAAACCAAACGAGGCATGATACAAGGTCATACCCAGTGCACCACCCACCAGAAATAATAGATCCTGGTTCAGACCTACGATGTGATAGGCACCGACAGTTCCTAATACAAGTAAAATAAAAGCCACCAAGACCGAGAGATTCGATCGCTGGGAAGACGCAGCAATAACAGACAT
The DNA here is from genome assembly GCF_013417645.1 of Acinetobacter sp. YH12236. Lineage (NCBI taxonomy): Bacteria > Pseudomonadati > Pseudomonadota > Gammaproteobacteria > Moraxellales > Moraxellaceae > Acinetobacter > Acinetobacter sp. YH12236. Next base: position 55,551 of record NZ_VPDM01000011.1, on the reverse strand, counting down.
GGGAGATCAAGTTTTAAAAATAAAGTCGCGTATATTACGTAATTTCTCACTAAAATGGGCTGATCTAGGGCTTCTAAGAGTTAATTAAACATTCTGATAACTGATAATAATTATGACTTTAAATGATATAAGGTCATGATTATTTCAAAAGATATCAGTTTAACCACAAGAATCATTTGCCTAATAGTAAAACGTATAAAAAGTTTAAAAGCCTGCAAAGCAGGCTTTTAAAGATCGAAAGCTTTAAAAATTAATTTTCAGCTTTCTCACGTACTTTGCCTGCACCTTCTTCAATAGCACCCGCAGTTGCAGCAGTCGCGTTTTTAGCGGCTTCAGCAGTGGCATCGGCTGCTCGAGAAGTCGCAGCTGCAGCTTCATCAGCAGCGCGGGAAGCATTTGCAGCCGCATTATCCATGGCTTGGTCAGTTTCCTGAGACGCCTCATGAGTGGCATCTTCCATATCATGGCCGGCTTGAGTAGCAGCATTTTCTAAATGTTCGCCAGTTGTCGCACCTGTTTCAGGATTTTCTTTCTTATTACAACCCACTAAAGCAACGGTTGCAGCTAAACCCAAAGCAACAAGTAATTTATTCATCGTGTCATATCCTTTGTAGTTGTAAGGTCGAAAACAGTCTAGCGAGTATTTATTTGAATTTATGCTAATAATTAGATCAGAATTTGTTCACTAAATGTAATTTTTATAAAGGCTTATACAATTTTTGCCAAATATAAATCGTCTGATTATTTGAATGTATTTTCTTACAACCCTTATATGGATTGCTTCTCACTGCTTATAAAGAATAAGTTTATCCGTTTTAATATGAGTTTTAGATGTAACAAAACACAACTATTTCCAGCTCAATTTTTGTCAGGCTAAAAGTAGAAGCCATAAAAAGCCCGCATAAAGCGAGCTTTTAAAACTTGAAAACTTATAGACCAGCAGACGCTTTAAGTGCTTCGACTTTGTCAGTTTTTTCCCAAGTAAATGCAGTATCTGAACCTTCACGACCAAAGTGACCATAAGCCGCAGTCTGTTTATACATGGGCTGGATCAGGTTCAACATACGGGTAATACCGTATGGACGCAGGTCAAAGTGCTCACGTACCAATTGTACGATCAATTCATCAGACACTTTGCCTGTATTGAAGGTATTGATTGAAATTGAAGTTGGCTCGGCAACACCAATTGCATAAGACACCTGAATTTCACATTTATCAGCAAGACCCGCAGCGACAATGTTTTTCGCAACATAACGGCCTGCATAAGCAGCAGAACGGTCAACTTTTGATGGATCTTTACCAGAGAATGCACCACCACCGTGACGGGCCATACCGCCGTAAGTATCTACAATGATTTTACGGCCAGTCAGACCACAGTCACCTACAGGACCACCGATCACAAACATCCCGGTCGGATTGATGTGGAATTTGGTGTCTGCATGGAACATGTCGGCAGGAATGATTTTTTTCACGATTTCTTCAATCACAGCTTCTTTTAAATGAGCTTGTGAAATTTCAGGATCGTGTTGAGTTGAAAGCACAACAGCATCTAGACGAACAGGCACGCCATTTTCATAAGCGAAAGTCACCTGGCTTTTTGCGTCTGGACGTAACCAAGGCAATGTACCGTTACGGCGTAATTCAGCCTGTTTTTCCATTAAGCGGTGCGCATAAGAAATTGGCGCAGGCATGAGTACATCAGTTTCACGGCTGGCATAACCAAACATCAAGCCCTGGTCGCCAGCACCTTGATCTTCAGGTTTCTGACGGTCTACACCCTGAGCAATTTCAGGAGACTGCTTACCGATCATGTTGATGATCGCACAAGTCGAACCATCAAAGCCAAGGTCAGAATGATGATAACCAATACTGTTAACGGTATGGCGGACAACCGCTTCAAAATCGATGTTCGCAGTTGTTGTGATTTCACCGGCAAGTACAACCGCACCTGTTTTTACAAGCGTTTCACAAGCAACCCGTGCGTATGGGTCTTCTTTTAAGATTGCATCCAAGATAGCATCACTGATTTGGTCAGCCATTTTATCTGGATGGCCTTCGCTTACAGATTCCGAAGTAAATACAGCGTACTCGCGCATAGTCCTATCACAGTTAAATTTAAAGACCCGATATGTTACATCGACTTGTGCTCTAGGACTAGCGCAACTCGACAAAATTGCACGAAATTGTTTCAAATTATTGTGCTTTTATTTGATTATTGGAATTAAAAAAACTGATATGCCTAATTAAACAGCAGGCTAGATTCATTTAATAAACTTAATAAATAGTCTGTGAATTGATAAGAGACGCTAATTAAGCAGTGATATTTCCAAACAAATTTGCAGAACTAAATACTAAGAAAAATATAAAAATTAGAGTGTTTAAAATATCAAGGAAAGTGATCATTCTATTAATAACTTAAGGCGGGTGTATTGATCATACGACAGACAGCCTTGCTGCAAATAGTACGACTCTGCATAGTAGCTTCAAGCCTTCAGAAACCGCCTGTCAGGAAGTGGCGAAATCTTTTGGTATGGACTTGTTTAAAAGACTGTACGGAGATGGAAAAGCATGTATCAAAAGGCGTTTACCTTGATTGAAGTCATGATTGTACTCACAATTATTGCCATTCTGGCGACAGTAGCAGGCATGAGTTATCACAGTTATGTCGTGCGAAGCCAACTAGCAGAGGTTTTTGAGCAGGCAGGTAGCTATCGAACTCAATTTATTGCCTCTGATGGTCACTGTGATGCAGGCCGTCAAATTGGCAGCGGAACCCAATATATTGAAAAAGTCGTGATCAATGCAGCTTGCCGGATTGAATTTAAGCTACGGCAGGATGGGATAGATACGGCAATCCGTGGCAAATCCATCGCCTTTGATGTCTATGGCGGCAGTTGTTCTTCGAGCGATATCAGTCAGCGTTATTTACCTAAAGAGTGTCGAGGACAATGATTTTCGTGGTATCGACTAGCCTGATTGAACTTCAACCTTTATCTTTTCATGTCTGATGATCTTGGGCAGACATTAGATATTCACATATGCATTTTTATGGACTGGAAAAAGATCACTTATTTAAGTCTGGATCTTCTGTTTTGACTCCTAGCTGGAGGTATCCTGAAGAGGAATTCAACATATTGTAAAAGTTTAATTTATAAAAAATAGTTAAGAATAATCCCAGATTTATCATCTTATTAGAATTTAACTTAGACTCTAGTCAATCAATGCACCTTAAAAGTGCAGAATATTTATCCGATAGGTAAATACAAGATCAATAAATTGATAAATATTGTAGGCTAGTCTTTACCCCTCGCTGTTTTTTTAAGACAATAGACGGCAGTTTTGAAAGTCTTTTCATCATTTCCTATTTCTTCTGAATTTATTTGGACGCTGATTTATGACAACCCCGCTTAATGAACGTCGTATTGCAAACGCAATTCGTGTATTGGCAATGGATGCTGTGCAAAAAGCAAACTCAGGACATCCAGGTGCTCCAATGGGGATGGCAGATATCGCTGATGTGGTTTGGCGCGAATTCTTAAACCATAACCCAACAAATCCGAATTGGGCTAACCGTGACCGTTTCGTATTGTCGAATGGCCATGGCTCTATGCTTCAATACGCACTTCTTCATTTAACGGGCTATGGTCTTTCAATTGAAGATCTTAAAGCATTCCGTCAACTTCATTCTAAAACTCCAGGTCACCCAGAATTGGGCTATGCACCGGGTATTGAAACAACCACTGGCCCATTAGGCCAAGGTATCGCAAATGCTGTTGGTTTCGCACTGGCTGAAAAAACTTTAGCAGCGCAATTCAACAAAGACGATATTAAAGTTGTTGATCACTACACTTACTGCTTCCTGGGCGATGGCTGCTTGATGGAAGGTGTTTCTCACGAAGCATGTTCTTTGGCAGGTACTTTAGGTCTAGGCAAGCTGATTGCTTACTATGACGACAACGGCATTTCGATTGACGGTGAAGTTGAAGGCTGGTTCTCTGACGATACAGAACAACGCTTCAAGTCTTATGGCTGGCAAGTGATCAAAGTTGACGGTCATGATGCTGATGCAATCCGTCAAGCCACTGTTGAAGCAAAAGCTGAAGCGAACAAACCAACCATCATCATGTGTAAAACAGTGATTGGTTTAGGTTCACCAAACAAACAGGGTAAAGAAGACTGTCACGGTGCACCTTTGGGTAATGACGAAATCGTATTGACTCGTGAAGCTTTAGGCTGGTCAGACGAAGCGTTTGTCATTCCTGAGGATGTATACGCAGCTTGGGATGCCAAAGAAAAAGGTTCACAAGCTGAAGCAGCATGGAACGAAACTTTTGCCGCTTATGCAGCAAAATATCCAACAGAAGCAGCTGAATTAAAACGTCGTCTTTCTGGTGATCTTCCAGCTGACTTCGTTGCAAAAGCAGATGCTTACATCGCTGAAGTAAATGCGAAAGAAGAAACCATTGCAACACGTAAAGCGAGCCAAAATACGTTACAAGCACTTGTACCTTCATTACCAGAAGTACTAGGTGGTTCTGCTGACCTTGCAGGTTCTAACCTGACACTTTGGAAAGGTGCACAAGGCGTACAGGACAATCCAGCAGGTAACTATGTTCATTACGGCGTACGTGAATTTGGTATGACTGCGATTGCCAATGGTGTAGCATTGCATGGCGGTTTCATTCCTTATGTAGCAACATTCCTGATGTTTATGGAATATGCACGTAATGCAGTACGTATGTCTGCGCTGATGAAACAACGTGTGATTCATGTCTACACTCACGATTCAATCGGTCTGGGTGAAGATGGTCCTACACACCAGCCAATCGAACAAATCGCATCTTTACGTGGTACACCAAACCTGAATACATGGCGTCCATGCGACACTGTTGAAGCAGCGATTTCCTGGAAATCTGCTTTGATGCGTTCAGAAGGTCCAACAGCGTTAATCTTCTCTCGCCAAAACCTGCCATTCCAAACGCGTACTCAAGCACAAATTGAGAATGTAGAGAAAGGTGGTTATGTTCTGGCTGAAGAAAAAGGCGAATTGAAGGCGATCATCATTGCCACTGGTTCTGAAGTTTCTCTTGCAATGGAAGCTTATGCACAGCTCGAAGGTGTACGTGTCGTTTCTATGCCATGTGCTGAAGAGTTCGTGAAACAGGATGCTGCGTATCGTGAAGCGGTTCTTCCTTCAAATATTCGTGCGCGTGTAGCGGTTGAAGCTGCGCATGTGGATTACTGGTGGAAATTTGTAGGTCTGGATGGCCGTGTGATCGGTATGACCACTTATGGCGAATCTGCACCTGCTAAAGACCTGTTTAAACACTTCGGCATTACAACTGAAGCTGTTGTAGCAGCTGTAAAAGAGATTACTGCTTAATCAACTGATTAAGTCGTTTTTTAAGGGCGCCCCAGTTTTGGGGCGTCTTTTGTTTTTCCGCTTTCTAGCCTTGTTTTCATGTGGCAACCGCTAAAAAGTGTTCTCCCATAATTGAAATGAAAGAGTGAGATAAACATGAGCTTGTATGAACAAATTAGTGATGAAATTACTTTAATGGATGCAGGCGAGCAGAAATGGATCGGGCAGGATCTACCCCTTGAAGCAATGGTTGCGGTTGAGCTATTACTTCAGGAAATGGCTGAAGAAAAAATCATTAAAGTACGTCGTAAGAACCATGAAAAGCATTCTGGTTTGAAACAGGTGGATCGTATTCTGGTTGAAAAACTTTAACAGAAAATACTAAAAGTCCCTGAATGGGGCTTTTTTTATGTCGGATGATTTTCATCTGGCAGTTGCTTATGAACATTAGATAAGATAAATCTAAGTTCGTGCCATCATAAAAACTTAATGACTCGTATCGTAAATAATTGACTTAAAGATAATTAAAGACATAAACCAAAGAAGTTACTCAATATGGAAATATCATCCCAGATCCAGATCAAATCTCTAGAGCAAATATCACAGCCGGAATGGCTGTTTTTATGGAAAGGCTATCAAACCTTTTATGAGGCACAAATTTCAGAAGAAATCAGTGAAAATACCTGGGCCAAGCTCACTAGTGCTGGACAGGACAATATGTACGGTTTTGCTGCACTGATTGATGAAAAAGTGGTCGGACTAGTTCATGTGGTTGAGCATGACAGTAGCTGGACCATGCGTCCTTATGCCTATTTGCAGGATTTATTTGTTCATCCGGATTATCGCGGGCAGGGCGTAGCACGTGCACTGATTCAGCATGTCTATGACGTAGCAAAGCAGCGTAATTGTGATCGGGTGTATTGGCTGACCCAGGAATCAAACCATAAAGCCAGATTGCTCTATGATAAAGTGGCCAAAAAAACCGGATTTGTCCAGTATCGCATGTCTTAAATGCTTAGATTTACACGAGAATTTACAATTTTATCGTTTCATAGTTGCAACAAAACGTTTTATCTTTAGGGATGTAAACGGTTCAAGATTCTATAAACTGAAGTTAATTCAGACGAGAGATAACAACATGAATTTGAAAACATTAACTTTAGGCTTGGTAGCCGCATCTATTGCAACTTTCAGCTTTGCAAAACCGGTGACTTATACAATTGATCCGAGTCATACTGCGACGGTATTTAGCTGGAACCATTTTGGGTTTTCTACGCCATCAGGCAATTTCTCTGATATTCAGGGTAAAATTGTGGTCGACAATGAACAGCCAGCAAAATCTTCTGTAGATGTGACCATTCCAGTTTCTAGTATTAATACCAACGTAACTGCACTGGATGACCATTTAAAGAAAGAAGATTTCTTTGATGCAGCCAAATATCCAAATATTACGTTCAAAAGTACTAAGGTAGAAACCAAGGACAAAAAGAACTTCAAGATTACCGGTAATTTAACCGTTAAAGGCGTGACCAAGCCAGTGGTATTGGATGCGGTGTTAAATAAACAGGGTGAACATCCGATGGCAAAAGTTCCGGCAATTGGTTTTAATGCCACAACATCATTTGACCGTTCTGCATTCGGCTTAGGCGCGAATGTTCCGCATGTGAGTGACAAGATTACTGTTCAGATCACCACTGAAGCGACCATTCCGGCAGAACCTGCAAAGAAATAAGATTTATTTCCATTCTGCATAAAAAGAAAAAAGCACCTTTATAAAGGTGCTTTTTTCTTGGGCCAATAGATGAGTTATGAATCAGAATTGGCATTTATCTGAAACTAAAAAATCTTAGCTATGATTCCATTAATCTATTTTGACAAACTTTCAATCATAAATATTTATCCAGTACCTTTGCTCAAGATACTATTTTTAACTGAGTCAGATATTGCTCTAGGACAGATTTAGAAGTGCTTTCCAGTGCAGGCGCAAATTGAAGATTGGCTGCCCGAAGAGCGGGGATATTAATTTTGGTTTGGCGTAATTCAGAGGTATGACCAACTAGCCACTTTTCCAGGCTATCGCCAGCGACTTCAGGATGAAATTGCAGAGCCAGAATATTTGATCCTAAGCGAAAAGCCTGATTTGGGTAGAGATTGGAACTGGCTAATAATTCAGCCTGTTCAGGCAGATCAAAAGTATCGCCATGCCAATGTAGCACTTCAATATTTTTCAGATGTTGCAGCGGGTTATTCTCAGCGGCTAGAAGACTAAGTTTAGACCAGCCAATTTCTTTGCTATGTCCTGCATAGACTTTAGCACCGAGTGCATGAGCAATGAGTTGAGCACCCAGACAAATACCTAAAGTGGGTAAATTCTTTTCTAAACGCACTTTAAGTAAGTCTATTTCTTGTTGTAAGAACGGGTAGTCCTCCGTTTCATAAACACCAATTGGACCCCCTAAAATAATTGTCAGACCTTTATATTCATACGCTTTACGCAGGTCATCAATACCGGCTTCAAAATAGCGAACACGTAATCCCAGCTGATAAAACACATCTTCCCAGGCACCTAGGTCTTCAAAAGCCAGATGTTGAATGGCATATACGGTATCAGGGAAGTGGTCAAGGTTCAGCATAGCAGTCAGGTCTAAATGGAAAATATTTATTTAACGTTATTCTGCAAAAAAATAGAAGTCTTTTTAATCCGCTGATTTAGCGTTATGTAGGTGATTCATCCGAATCGGCAACTCTCTGTAAGCCTATGACTCCGCTTTGTATCAATATGCAGCGATATTGTCCTTTTCTATAAGAATGGCGTTAGAGTAGAAAGCAGTGGATAATCATAAGAGGCAGGATAAGAAATGCACAATATCTGCTTATATGTCGATAAAAAACGTATCAGTCCTTATGCCATGTCGGTTTATGTGGCTCTAAAAGAGAAAGGACTCAACTTTCAGGAAAAAATGATTGATCTGGATCTGCTGGAACAGCAATCTTCAGCTTATCGTAAAATTTGTTCGAGTGGCAAAGTTCCTTGTCTGATCATTGATGATTTTCATTTATTTGAATCGTGGGCGATTACTGAATACCTGGAAGATGCTTTTCCGGCACCGGATTATCCTGCTTTATATCCTGCAGAGATGAAAGCCAGAGCAAAATGTCGCGCCGTTCAGGCTTTGATTAAAACTGATTTTTCCTCTATCCGGCAGGATATGCTTTCAACTTCGATCTTTGTTCCACCTAAAAGGCCTTTAATCGCATCGGCTGAAACCATGCAGGATATTCAGCGCTTACTGGCAATCACAGAAATTTTAGTTGAAGAGTTGTGGCTCACTGAACAATGGTCAATTGCAGACTTTGATCTAGCCTTTATGCTGCATCGTCTGCTTAGTCATGATGTTGAGCTTCCCGAAAAAATTCAGGCTTATATCCAGCGTAATTTTCAGCGATCTTCAGTGCAGTCCTGGATTTTGGAAAATGAAAAATTGAGGACTCATGCTGAGTTTTGATTCTATGTCCGGTAGAGAGGTTAATTTAATAATTTAAGTACTAAGTTTGCTTAATGAATAGACATGGATATTTTAAAAGAGAGCCAAGTTATACAAAAAATTGCTTAAATATCAGCAGAGCAAGCGTAGTATAGAAAGTATAGGTAATAAGAAGTTGCTAAAACTTAGAATCAAATTCAAATGAAAAGGAGTATAAGGTGGGTGGATCACATCATCATGATCATAGTCATGTAGAAGTTAGTGCCAAGAATGCCAAAAAACTGTCCATCGCCTTAGCCCTGACGACAGCCTTTTTAATTGTAGAAGTTATTGCCGGTTTTATGACTCAGAGTCTGGCCTTGCTTTCTGATGCAGCACATATGTTTACCGATGCCGCTGCATTGGCGATTGCACTGGCTGCGATTAAGATCGGGCAAAAACCCGCAGATGATAAACGTACCTTTGGCTACCAGCGATTTGAAATTCTGGCAGCTTTGTTTAATGCGATTATGCTATTTCTGGTGGCGATGTATATTTTGTTCGAAGCTTACCAGCGCCTGAGCCATCCCCCTGAAATTGAAAGTCTGGGCATGTTGATTGTCGCCATACTTGGACTGGTCATTAACCTGATCTCCATGAAAATTCTGGTTTCTAGCAGTCAGGAAAGCTTGAATATTAAAGGGGCTTATCTGGAAGTACTGAGTGATGCACTGGGTTCGGTGGGTGTCATTATTGGCGCAATCATCATCTATTTCAGCGGCTGGATGTGGATCGATACCGTGATTGCAGTCATGATCGGATTCTGGGTCATTCCACGGACATGGATTTTATTGAAACAGAGCATCAATATTCTGCTGGAAGGGGTTCCCGATGAAATCGATATTGAAAAACTGCGCCATGACCTACTGGCGCTAGACGGTGTTGAAGATATTCATCAGCTAAAAGTCTGGGCGATTACTTCCAAGAAAGTCATACTGACCGTTCATCTGGTTGCGCCAGAAGTTGACTATAAAAAGTTGCATCAGGAGGCGTTTGAGATGTTGCATCATGAACATCACATCACCGAGATGACATTGCAAATTGAAGCAGAAGATTGTCCCCCAGAACAGCATCGGCAATCAGCCCATTTGCATGAGCATCATAGGCATAAAGAAAGCCATCAACATTAAGTTTGAGAAATTTTGCCATCACACTTAATGTATTTTTAAACTTCGATCTTTTATTTCAACCTTTTAATAATGAAACAATTACATTTTTATAACTCGGTGGCGCTTTCACGTAATTGCGCTCTCGCAACATCTGATGCATTTTGGGCAGATTTTGATGCGGAACAGAGGCCATTAAATGATGTTCTATATGATAATTTACATGAATCGGTGCAACGAAAGCACGCGCTAGCCAGCCTGCACGGGTGGTACGGGTATTAGTCAGTGCAGAATGGCTGGTTTCCAGGCCTGCATGTTCAGCCATTGCCCGGATACGAATAAAGAGTGGGAAAGGAGTGATATAAGCTAACGGCCACAATAAATAAAGTTTCGGATGACCGCTGGCCCAAAGTGCAGAAAATAGGGCAGCATTAGAAATCAGCATGCCCGAGCTATTTTTTAACAGATTCTTTGCCAGTTCCAAGTTACTGCGATTACCCCGAGGAATTGGTTTCGGATCATTGGAAACACTCCATTCCAGAAGTTCTAAATCCATCAAGACTCGGCCAGCCAGAAATTTCAGGCCAGATTGACCATTTAGATCTCTAAAGAATTTTCTGAATAATGATTGTTTAGTAATTGGAAAGTTTTTGACCAGACCTAAATCTGGATCATCAGGTTGAGAGGTGCGGGCATGATGTTTCAAATGATATGGTCGATATTTGCCGACCTCATTCCAGATCGGACGGGCGCATAGCCAGTCAGTGAAGTGTGTGTTTAGCCACTTGGTTTTAAACAAACTATGGTGTGAGGCGTCGTGCATCAAAATGGCCATAGCGAGTTGGCGACCCGCCAGAATGGCTAATGCCAAGGCACACATCAATATTTTTCCCCAGACTGGTAAATATTCCCAGCTATAAGCAATTGTGCCAAAGGTCAAAACAATCACAGCCCAAGTTGAGCCCACTGCCAGAGCCCCCTGTAAGTCGGATGGGGTGGTCAGCTCCCTGATTTCTTCACGGCTAAATAGCTCTGTGACACTCACTTTACTGTTCATTATTCTGCCTTGATCTAGTTCTTGTATTTCTTGTCACTATATTTGAATTAAAATATTACAGTCAATTTATTTTTGTGAGTGTATAGGAAATAAATTATACGCCTTGCTGCTGAAAATATTGCTGCCATAACTGCTGGCCTTGTTCTTCCATACGCCGTACAGCCAGTTCAAATTTTTGTCGGGCTGGAGCGTCTAGCCATTCTTCAGGCAATAGCGGATCTGCACGCAGACTAAATACAGCAGATTTTGCCAGATAAAAGGCAGTTTTAGCTGATTCAGCCAAGGATAACTGTTGATGGTTTTCAAACCATTGTTCAATTTCCTGACTGATATTCAAATAAGTTTGATGCAGGCCATGAATATCCCAAAGTGCAGATACATGGGTGTGCTGATCGATCTCGCTAACCTGAAAAAATCGTGCGCCTTGATCCAGACCAAACTTGACGGCTGCTGATTTAAGCTCGTTCAAACCAAGTTGCAAATTGTCCGGGCGGATAAACACGTTCTGTTCCAGTTCCTGAAATCCATAATAACGCAGGGCTTTTTCCCGTTTAGATAAGGCCGTACGATCTACTCGCCCCAAAGCACCGGTATAAACCAGAATGTACTTACCATCCCAAGCCGTAGCGGTCTGCATATTGGGATGTTTGTTCAGGCTGATAAAAGAAGTATCAAATTTTTTTTCAATTAACTGATAAATGCCGCGTTCTACTGACTGAATGATCTGATCCTGATTGAGTCGTGCGACTGCAACCCGCAAGCTGTTGTCAGAGATTCCTAATAAATCTGCTGCACATAACATCTGTTTGATGCTAACAGTAGAGTTATGTGAGGCATAGAGCAGGTCTAGCACCAGATGTCGGGCATTCAGTTTATAAGTCATGAAACTAGATCGTGATTAGAAAATGAGAAATTGGAAACTTTTTGTACAATAGCATTTTGAATAGGAAGAACCAAAGAGGAATACGACTAAAGTGTTTGTATATTCAGGCAATTAATTTTAATTAAAGACAACGTATATGGATAAAAATGACTAGATAAGGTGTTGGTTTTCTACTGAGGCACAGTATTTCACAGTCAATAAGCTGGTCTAAGCAGCAAGTCAGCGAAAAAGACGTGAATCTGTTTTTATTTTTTTATTCTTGATTATTTTTAATCCCAGCTCCCTAGGGAACTGGGATTACCTAAAAAATTAAAGTGAAGTGTTAGTTATAACTGCTTCAAAATTGGGTATATGAACAAGAAAAAGATTTCTTACTCACACAAATTACCCTACATATTCGGGTAATTCGGACCACCGCCACCTTCCGGTGTTACCCAGGTGATATTCTGAGATGGATCTTTGATGTCACAGGTCTTGCAGTGTACACAGTTCGCGGCGTTGATCTGGAAGCGTTTCGAACCGTCATCATTTTCCATGATTTCGTAAACACCTGCCGGGCAGTAGCGCTGTGCAGGCTCATCCCATTTCGGCAAGTTGACATCTACTGGAATCGAAGCATCGGTCAGTTTTAAATGTGCCGGCTGGTTTTCTTCATGCACCGTGTTCGATACAAACACAGAAGACAGACGGTCAAACGTCAGCTTACCATCCGGTTTTGGATAGTTCGGCTTGAAGTTCACTGCATCAACTGTTTTCAGAGTTTTAAAGTCTGGCACTAAATCATGGAGCGTGAACGGCACTTTAAACACGTTCTGGTCGATGAAGTTGAATGCACCACCCATCCATTGACCGAACTTGTGCATCGCAGGGCCAAAATTACGCGCGCTATACAGCTCTTCTTTCAACCAGCTGTTGTTGAACTTGTCTGTATAAGATGTGAGTTCTTTTACAAAGAAGTCTTCACCCTCAGTCACACGCGCAATCGCCAGATCACCGCCTTTTTTTACACCGGCAGCAATCGCTTCAAATACCGCTTCACCGCAGAGCATGCCGGACTTCATGGCAGTGTGTGAGCCTTTGATCTTGGCAAAGTTCAGGAAGCCGGCATCATCACCGATTAAAGATCCACCCGGGAAGGTGAATTTCGGCAGAGAGTTAAAACCACCTTTGGTTACGGCACGCGCACCATAAGAAATACGTTTACCGCCTTCCAGATACTGTTTGATCAGTGGATGGGTTTTCCAGCGCTGCATTTCCATGAATGGATACATGTGCGGATTTTCATAAGAAAGATCCACGATCATGCCCAGAGTCACCTGGTTATTTTCAGCATGGTATAACCACCAGCCACCTGAAGAACCGGTTTCAGATAAAGGCCAGCCTGCACCATGCATTACCAGACCTGGTTTATGCTTGGCAGGATCAATTTCCCAGAGTTCTTTAATGCCGATCCCGTAGTGCTGCGGATCAGCATCTTTATCCAGATTGAATTTTTGGATCAGGCGTTTACCTAAATGACCGCGACAGCCTTCAGCAAAAATGGTGTATTTGGCATGCAACTCATAACCTGGTGCAAAGTTATGCGTCGGTTCGCCATCTTTGCCAATCCCCATATCACCGGTTTGAATACCTTTCACCGTACCATCTTCATGATACAGAATTTCTGAAGCAGCAAAGCCCGGGAAGATCGATACTTCCAGCTCTTCGGCTTTCTGGCCTAACCAGCGCACCACGTTACCCAGTGAGATCACGTAGTTACCATCGTTATGCATAGTTTTCGGCACCATCCAGTGCGGGGCTTCTTGTGATTTTTCATCTGAAAGAAGGAAGAAAGTTTTGTCTTCTGTCACTGGCACATTTAAAGGTGCACCTTCTTCTTTCCAGTTCGGGAATAGTTCGTTCATGGCACGTGGTTCAAGCACAGCACCCGAAAGAATATGTGCACCGACTTCGGAGCCTTTTTCTACGACACAAACGGACAGACCATTTAAATTGTTTTCAATTGCAAGTTGACGGATCTTGATTGCAGCAGACAGGCCGGCAGGGCCCGCACCTACGATCACAACGTCAAACTCCATCGATTCTCTAGAAATATCTTCCATAATAAGAAATCCTGTTTCGCTTAGCGGTATTTTACCACAGTGAAAAAGTTTTTAAATAGAAAGTTGGGAATTGATTATGAAAAAAGCCTCCTAGGAGGCTTTTTCTAAAACGGATTAAGATTTCTGAGGATCGTAGAGTTTTTCTTTGATGAACAGGGCAGGAAGCAGACCACAGATAAAGTATGCAGCACCCATTACTAAGAAGCCAAGACCGATCGAACCGCCTGTTGCCAGATAACCAATCGTAGCTGGCGCAATCGCTGCACCTAAACGACCGACATTATATGCACCACCAATTGCTGTGCCGCGTACGTTGGTTGGGAAGCTTTCAGTCATATAAGTCGCATTCACACCATATGGAATACCATATAGGAAACCGAAGATCACCAATAAGTATAGAATGTTGTCTGGTGAATTATAGAATACGATCAGTGGTAGGAAGATCGCAGTACCAATTGCACCGAAGGCATAAGTAAAACGACGTCCGAATTTATCTGCCATTAAGCCTGCAAGGATTTTACCTAGAATCATCGCAGTATACGTACCCACCATGTAGGCAGTCATTTCCTTGAACTTCATACCGAGTTCACTTTCAAGGTATGTCGGCATCCAGTTGTTAACGCCATAGTAACCAAACTGAAGGAAACCGGCAGTCAAAGCCCATAAGATAAACATGTTACGGTTTTTCTTATCTTGGAAAATCAGCTTCCAGGTCGACTCAGCAGGTTTGTCAGTCACTTCAACTTTCTTGAAGCGGTTTTCTTGCCATGCCGCTGGTTCTGGTACCAGAATGTGCATCAAAATAGCCAAGGCAATTGGAATCGCAGCTACATAGAACAGCATGCGCCAGCCGTGATCTGGAATTAACCAGCCCGCAAGCAAAGTCGCAACGATATAGCCAACTGTCCAGCCAGCCTGTAATGTTCCTAAAACAGTTGTACGATATTTAGTTGGCACGTACTCAGCCATTAAAGTATTCGATGCAATATACAAAGAACCTAAGCCAAGAGAAGCGAAGAAACGTAATGCACCAAATTGAGCAAAGCTTTGGGTAAAACCAAGACCACAAGTCAATGCCGAAAATAAAAGGATTGAGACAACGACGGTACGTACACGACCGAATTTATCACAAGCCCACCCTCCGAATATACCTCCAACTGCCATACCTGCAAGGGTAAAGCTTCCGAGCATCCCAGCTTCGACAGAGGTTAGACCAAATTCAGCTTTAATACTGTTTAAGCTGTAGGAAAGCAGCATTAAATCCGCACCATCGACCAGCAGGGCGAGGAATGCAAAGATAAATGCGATTTTCCAGGTATTTGGGCCAATTTTTGAAATTGTATTCGTTATAGCCATCATCCATTACCTATAAAAAAGGCCTGATCGCAAGGAGAGTTGATCAGGCCAAACTTGTTACTGAGTCGCCTCGCGAATCATATTGCGAGCAATAATGACTTGCTGGATCTGCGTGGTTCCTTCATAAAGACGGAATAAACGCACATCGCGGTAGAAGCGCTCAATTGCATATTCACTGATGTAGCCCGCGCCACCATGGATTTGCACACCACGGTCAGCGACACGGCCACACATTTCTGTTGCAAACATTTTTGCGCAAGATGCTTCAGTACTTACGTTCTGGCCGGCATCACGACGACGCGCTGCATCAAGCACCATACATTTCGCTGCATAAATTTCAGCTTTAGAATCTGCCAGCATGCCCTGGATCAGCTGGAAGTTGGCAATCGCCTGACCGAACTGCTTACGTTCAACGGCATATTGCAATGAATCTTCCAGCATACGGGTTGCAGCACCCACGCTTAGTGCGGCAATGTGGATACGGCCTTTATCCAGAACCTTCATCGCAGTTTTAAAGCCAACGCCTTCTACACCGCCAATCAAAGCTGATGCAGGGATACGGCAGTTTTCAAAGATCACGTCACAGGTATGTGCGCCTTTTTGGCCCATTTTCTTGTCACGTTTACCCAGTGAAATACCTGGTAATTTGCTATCAACGATGAACGCTGAAATGGCAGCAGCGCCTTTCAATTCTGGGTTGGTACGAGCCATTACCGTGAACACACCCGCATGTGGGGCATTGGTAATGAAACGCTTGGTACCATTCAGAATGTACTCATCGCCATCTTTTACAGCAGTGGTTTTAAGCGATGCTGCATCAGAACCAGAATCCGGTTCAGTCAGACAGAAAGAACCAATGATTTCACCGCTAGCCAGTTTTGGCAGGAAGTGCTGTTTTTGCTCTTCAGTACCATCGATGATCAGGCCAGACGCGCCGATACCGTTATTCGTACCGATCAATGAGCGGAAAGCAGGGGAAGTGCGGCCCAGTTCAAAAGCGATATAGACTTCTTCTTCCATGGTCAGGCCAAGACCGTCATATTCTTCAGGAATGGTTAAACCAAATAAGCCCAACTCTTTCATTTGTTGCACGATTTCTGCAGGAATTTCATCCGTTTCTGCAACAATTTCTTCATTTGGGATTAATACGCCTTCTACAAATTGGCGAATCATATCTACCAACTGGTCTAAGGTTTCCTGATCACGAATCATGTCCTAACTCCGTATCTAGGATTTCGTTCTGTCCACATCTTGTCCAATGTGAATAAAAACTCATCACTAAGCTAAATTTATGCGGATACTAATTAAAATTAAAACAAGGATCAATATATACGAAAGTATATTTCGCTGTGCGATATTTATGTTTTGATTTAAAATTAGATTTAAATAATTGATTTAATGTGATTAATGCTATTTTTAAGGCGTTATAAAATATTTTTTGTTCAAATTTGAATAGTTTACTTTGAACGAAATTTATGTATATTGTTAATTAAATACCGCTGTGCGAAATGAGAAGATTATGGAAAGCACTGAAATTTTAAAATTGACTATACAGGAAGATGGCGTCGCGATTGTTCAAATCCATCGCCCGGAAGCACGTAATGCCTTGAACCTGGAATTACGTCAGCAACTCTCTGAAGCATTTCAATACCTTTCAAAATTAGATGCTGTAAAAGCCATTGTTTTGACCGGCGGTGAAAAGGTTTTTGCTGCGGGTGCAGACATTAAAGATTTCACCACTGCTACTACAGCCCAAATGTATTTACGCCATACTGAACAGTATTGGCAGAGCATTACTGACTGTGCAAAACCGATTATTGCAGCCGTGAATGGCTATGCACTCGGTGGTGGCTGTGAACTGGCCATGCATGCGGACATCATCATTGCCGGTGAAAATGCCAAATTTGGCCAGCCAGAAGTGAAGCTGGGCTTGATGCCAGGTGCAGGTGGGACACAACGTTTACTGCGCGCGATTGGTAAATATCAAACCATGCTTTGGGTGTTGACCGGTAAACTGGTGAAAGCTGCTGAAGCTGAGCGTATGGGCTTGGTTTCTGAAGTCGTGGAAGATGAAAACACTATTACGCATGCCATTGAAATTGCTCAAACCATTGCGTCTTTCTCTCCAATTGCAGTGCAGCAAATTAAAGAAGTGACCAATCTTGGCCAAGATCAATCTTTACAAGGTGCTTTGGCATTGGAACGTAAAGCTTTCCAGATTTTATTTGATACCAAAGATCAGAAAGAAGGCGTGAATGCGTTCTTTGAAAAACGTCCTGCACAATACACTGGAGAATAAGACATGACCATTCAATCTATGGCGCTCATTGGTACTGGTGTAATGGGCATGGGTATCGCGCAAATCGCAGCCCAGGCAGGTCTGGAAGTGCGCTTATTCGATGCCAAAGCAGGTGCGGCAGAAGCAGGTTTGGCTAAACTTAAAGCTACGCTTGAAAAGCTGCAAGCCAAAGGTAAATTTACTGAAGAAGTTCTGAATGCAACTCTGGCACGTTTCAAAATCCTGAATAGCATTGAAGAAGTGGCTGGTGTTGATCTGGTGGTTGAAGCCATCATCGAAAATCTGGACATCAAGCAAGGTTTATTTAAACAGCTGGAAAGTATCGTATCTCCAGAAACCATTCTGGCCACCAATACCTCATCGCTTTCAGTGACTGCGATTGCTTCCAATCTTGAGCATCAAGGTCGCATGGCTGGGTTCCATTTCTTTAATCCAGTGCCCTTGATGAAAATTGTCGAAGTGATTGCTGGCCTAGCAACAGATGAACAGGTCGTTGCAGATCTACTCGAACTGGCACAACGTATGGGGCACTTCGGTGTGCGTACCAAAGACACGCCTGGGTTTATTGTTAACCATGCCGGCCGTGCTTATGGTACGGAAGCACTGAAAATCCTAGGCGAAGGGATTGTCTCAGTTTCAGAAATCGACCGTATTCTGCGTGAAGGTGCCGGTTTCCGTATGGGACCACTGGAATTGTTTGACCTGACTGCACTGGATGTTTCTCATCCAGTGATGGAATCGATTTTCAACCAGTATTATCAGGAAGATCGTTATCGTCCAAGCGCTTTAACCCGTCAAATGCTGGCTGGTAAAAAAGTCGGTCGTAAAGTCGGTGAAGGCTTCTATAAATATCAGGATGGTCAAAAGACCAATGAAGCTCCGGCTCAGATTGCGCCTGAAGTAACTGAATTCAGCCCAGTCTGGATCAAAGCAGATCTTGAGCAGGATGCCAGCATCTTGCGTGACTATATCCGTGAGCAAGGCTTGATCATCGACAGTGCTGAAACTCCGGCAGCTGACAGTCTGATTCTATTGGCCACTTATGGTGAAGACACGACAACAGCTGCATTACGTTTTGAGGTTGATGCGACTCGTGCAATCAGCATTGATATGCTGACTGATTTTGCCAAGCACCGTACCATCATGCCTTCGATTGCAACTCAAAAAGCCTATATCGACCAGGCACATGCATTGTTTGCTAAAAATGGTCATGGCGTATCGGTAATTGCTGAAAGTATTGGCTTTGTCGCACAGCGCGTATTGGCAATGGTCGTGAATCTGGCTTGTGATATTGCCCAACAACAAATCGCAACTGCAGCCGATATCGATAAAGCAGTAAAACTTGGTCTGGGCTACCCACATGGACCAATTTCATGGGGTGATGTTTTGGGCGCAGAACGTATCCTGTTGATCCTGGAACGTATCCTGGCGAATACTGGTGACCAGCGTTATCGTCCAAGTCCATGGTTACAACGCCGCGCCCGTTTAAAACTATCTCTTCTTCACACTGCAGCAGTTTAAGGAATCAAACTCATGTTAAATGCATATATTTATGATGGATTACGTACGCCATTTGGCCGTCATGCAGGTAGCCTGGCAAAGGTTCGTCCAGATGATCTTGCTGCACATGTGATTAAGGCACTGGTAGAGAAGCATAATTTAGCTGCTGATATTTTTGATGATGTAATTCTGGGTAATACCAATCAGGCGGGTGAAGACAGTCGTAACATTGCACGTCATGCAACGTTATTGGCGGGTCTGGATGTGAAAACGCCAGCACAAACTGTGAACCGTCTATGTGCTTCTGGCTTGGCTGCGGTGATTGATGCTGCTCGTGCAATTACTTGTAATGAAGGGGATATCTTCCTTGCAGGTGGTGTCGAGTCGATGTCTCGTGCACCGTTTGTCTTTGCCAAATCTGAAACACCATTTAGCCGTGATTTTAAAGTATTCGATTCAACCATCGGCGCACGTTTTCCGAACCCTGCCATTGAAAAACAGTTCGGCAATGACACCATGCCGCAAACTGGCGATAATGTAGCAGTAGAATACGGTGTAACCCGTGAAGATGCAGACCAGTTTGCTGCAGCATCACAAGCCAAATATGAAGCAGCTAAACAGGCAGGTTTCTTTGCTGACGAGATCGTGGGTGTTGAAGTGCCTCAAGGCCGTAAATTACCAGCAAAATTGGTCGATCAAGACGAACATCCACGTCCATCTTCTAACTTGGAAGCGCTACAGAAACTACGTCCACTGTTTGAAGGCGGTGTAGTGACTGCGGGTAATGCTTCTGGTGTCAATGATGGTGCAGCAGCGCTAATCATTGGTTCTGAAGCCGCTCAGGAAAAACTGGGCATCCAGCCAATGGCGAAAA
Source organism: Acinetobacter sp. YH12236 (assembly GCF_013417645.1). NCBI lineage: Bacteria > Pseudomonadati > Pseudomonadota > Gammaproteobacteria > Moraxellales > Moraxellaceae > Acinetobacter > Acinetobacter sp. YH12236. Next base: position 35,488 of record NZ_VPDM01000011.1, on the reverse strand, counting down.
TCATCGCTTCAGCGGCTGCGGGTATTGAACCACGTATTATGGGCGCCGGTCCGGTTGATGCGATCAAACTAGCATTAAAACGTGCCAACTTGACGTTGGATGACATGGATATCATTGAAATCAATGAAGCATTTGCATCTCAAGTTTTAGCATGTCTAAAAGGTTTAGATGTGGCATTTGACGATGCACGTGTCAATCCAAATGGTGGTGCAATTGCAGTTGGTCATCCATTAGGTGCATCAGGTGCTCGTTTAGTGCTCAGCACCGCTCGTGAATTGCAGTGCAGCGGCAAAAAATATGCTGTGATTAGTCTGTGTATCGGTGTGGGCCAAGGTCTGGCACTGGTCATCGAACGCGTATAAACAAAGGAAAAACACATGGGTGCATTAGAGGGTATTCGCGTACTGGATTTAAGTCGCGTACTTGCAGGTCCTTGGTGTGGTCAAATCCTCGCGGATTTAGGCGCTGAAGTGATTAAAGTTGAACGTCCTAAAACGGGTGATGATACCCGTATGTGGGGACCACCTTGGATGAAAAATGACCATGGTGAAAATACACGTGAAGCGGCGTACTACCAGTCAGCCAACCGTAATAAAATGTCAGTTGCGATTGATATTTCAACGCCTGAAGGTCAGGAACTGGTCAAAGCACTGGCTGTAGATTCTGACGTGGTCATTGAAAATTACAAAGCGGGTTCTTTGAAAAAATACGGTCTGGATTATGAAAGCCTGAGCGCGATTAATCCGAAACTGGTGTATTGCTCAATTACTGGCTTTGGTCAAACTGGCCCTCGTGCACCTGAACCAGGTTATGACTTCATTATCCAGGGGATGGGCGGTTTAATGTCTGTCACTGGTGAGAAAGATGACTTACCGGGGGGCGGACCACAAAAAGTCGGTGTGGCTTTTGCGGATTTGACCACGGGTTTGTACTCGACCATTGCCATTCAGGCAGCTTTGCTGAATCGTCATGTGACTGGCCTGGGTCAGCATATTGATATGGCACTGTTGGATGTGCAGGTTGCTTTGCTGGCAAACCAAGGGATGAACTACCTGGCTTCAGGCAAAATCCCGGGTCGCTATGGTAATGCACATGCCAATATTGTGCCTTATCAGGTATTCCGCGCTGCCGACCAAGACTTCATTATTGCCTGTGGTAATGACAAGCAATTTGTTGCCTTGAGCGCTGCAATTGGTTTGCCTGATTTACCGCAAGATCCACGTTTTGTGACCAATGCACTGCGTATTCAGCATCGTGCAGAAATCACAGAGCTGCTAGCCAAACATTTCTTAAGCAATACTGCGAAGCATTGGGTAGAAGCAATTCATGCAGTGAAAGTTCCGGTAGGCCTGATTAATAACCTTGAACAAGCTTTCCAGGAACCACAAGTGCAAGCGCGTAATATGCTGGTTGAGATCCCCCATCCGTTAAAAGAAAAATTAACGGTGATTGGTTCACCAATTAAATTATCGCGTACACCAGTGGAATATCGTAAAGCACCACCAATGTTAGGTGAGCATACGAATGAAATTCTTTCACGTGTCGTGGATGAGGAAAAACTGGAGGCCCTAAAAGCTCAAGGTATTGTTGGTTAATCAAAAAGAAAACCCATAAGTCCAATAAAGAAGCAACTTAATCAAAGTTGCTTCTTTGCTATATACAAGATAATTATTTATAATTTCGCAATGCGAAACACTTATTATGAATTTGAAGGACGGTGAAGACATGTCTGATGATGTACCTGAAACCGATCAGTCGGAAGAAAAATTAATTGCGCCTTTGCGCCATGAGTTATTGCATCCGATCGAAGATATGCAGGATGAAAATGACCGTCAATTTATTACAGCTTTAGCACGTGGTCTGGAGTTACTGCGCTGCTTTAGTCCAAAACATCAGCATCTGGGCAATCAGGAACTGTCACAAATGACAGGTTTACCTAAACCGACGATTACCCGTTTAACCCATACCTTATCCCGTTTAGGATATTTAAAGCAGGTTCCGAATTCGAGCAAGTTTCAGCTCTCAGTCGGCGTACTGTCTTTTGGTTATTCGATGCTGTCGAATTTATCCTTGCGATCGGTTGCTCATCCATTAATGAAAAATCTGGCAGACTATGCTGAGGCAGCCGTTGCAATGGCGACCCGCGACCGTTTGAACATGATTTATCTGGATGTGGTGCAGGGCAAAGGCAATGTCACCATGCGTCGTCAGGTAGGAACCCATTTGCCGATTCATTTAAGTTCAATGGGGCGTGCCTGTCTGGCTGCAATGCCAGAAGATGAGCGTGATTTTCTGCTTGATGCGATTCGCCGTAAACATGTTGAAGAATGGCCACAGATCCAAAAAAATCTGGAGAAGTCATTTAAAGACTATCAGGAATATGGTTTCTGCTTTTCAATCGGTGAATGGCATAAGGATGTGAATTCGGTTGCAGTTCCTTTTGTCCATGAACAGCATGGTCTACTGGTGTTTAACTGCGGCGGTCCAAGTTTTCTCCTCAATGAAGAGAAAATCAAAAATGATATTGCACCACGTTTATTACATATGGTGAACAATATTAGAAATGAGTTGGGATAATACATTTCTCAATTGATTAATTTTAGAAAATAGTAGGTATTTCAATTAAATACCTGCTATAAAATATCTATAAAATTCATTGAAAATAATAATTCTTTTACCTGATAATAATTTATCATTATTTTACAAATACTTAATTAATTCCTCTATGGTAATTCATGAGTGTTTTTATCACTCATAAGACCTTAATTTAAATTAAAAATAGCTTGATAACTAAAGATGATAAGGGGTATGAAAACTAAGATGAAGACAATTACAACAGCTCTTTCTTTGGCGGTAGTTGTTATAATGGTGACTGCATGTGGTGGTGCAAAATCCTCTACAACAGTGAATACACCCCCGACTAATGGCGGTACTACACCGACTACGCTTGCTTATAGCTATGACAAAGCTAAATTTAATGTTGTGGATAACGCTGCGCCTACTAAACAGGTAAGGATCGAGATTGCTGATCTTGATGTTCAAAAGAATGCATATCTGCAACATTCTGTCCAAAAGATATTTAAATACATTCAGGATTATCAGAATGGTACGATCACGGCTGAAGACCTGACCAATGCGGGGATCGCAATTCAAGATCCGTCACCAACATTTTGGCTGATGCTTCAACTGAAACTGATGTAACTGGTCTGGGCGCTTATGCAAAATGGCAATCTGACAAGGGTGTATATGTTTCAGGTAATGTGCAGCTTGGTTTCGGTGATGTTGAGTTTAACCGTGCTGTGACTGATGGGCTTGACTCGGTGAAAGAATCCAATAAAGCTGATCTGTTTAAATACGGTGCTTATGCTGAACTGGGTTATGACTTCTTCGCTGACCGTCTGACTGTTTCACCATACATGGCTTTAAGCTATAACGCTGCAAAACTGGATGCGGTCAAAGAAGATACTGTTATTGGTCTGACTGTAAGTGATGTAGATGTGGCTGAAACTAAAGCGCATGTGAGTGTGCGTTTTGACTATGAGCTAAACCAGAATCTTTACCTGACTGGTTATGGTGAGTATGCCGATGCCTTTGATCGTGATAATGGCATGGTCACAATCTCGTCCAATGTAGATAATACAATCCAGTATGGTTATCAGGCTCCGCCCTTTGACAAGGATTACTTCTTATATGGTGTCGGTTTGAACTATACCAGTGGCAGTAAATGGAACTGGTTTGGCGAGTTGACAGGTAATGCATCTAAATCAAGCGATTACCTGATTCAGTTAGGCTTGAAATACCACTTCTAAGTCCTGAAATGAAAAAGCCCTCTTAAGATAGAGGGCTTTTTTTAATTACTGAATTATGATTTTTCAATAATCAGGTGTAGCTTTCACGGATCATGCTGATGGTTTTACAGGTGGTATTTAGTAGATCATTATGGACTTTATTTCTGAAAGTCCTTAATTTCTTTACTCATACTGCAAATTGCAATTTAAGGCTCTTACGTTCCATGCATGATCTGTCTATGTAATAAAAAATAACCGCAGAAAAAGTCTTGAAAACTTTTCTTAAAACTTTATGAAAAATAATGCTTAGGTTAAGATGAACCATCATTTGTAAAAGCATTCTAGAAGACCTATGCAACCATTTGTTCTATATAACTCAGAGCAACGTAAAAAAGTAGAATTTGTGCCTCGTAAAGAAGGTCAGATTGATCTGTATGTCTGTGGGATGACGGTCTATGACTACTGTCATATTGGACATGCACGCACGGTGGTTGCATTTGACTATATTATCCGTTTCCTGCGCAGTCAGGGCTGGAAGGTGAAATACGTACGCAATATCACCGACATTGACGACAAGATTATTAAACGTGCCAATGAAAATGGGGAAAGCATTTCATCACTGACCAGCCGTTTTATTGATGCCATGAATGAAGACTTTGCCAAATTAGGCTGTCTTGCACCGGATGAAGCACCAAAAGCCACCGATTACATCAATCAAATGCAAAACATGATTGGTACGCTAGTGGAAAAAGGGACTGCATATCCGGCAAATAATGGCGATGTTTATTTCGAAGTTGAAAAATTTGCCAAATACGGCCGCCTTTCAGGCCGTAAACTGGAAGATATGCAGGCAGGCGCTTCTGAACGTGTAGACGTCGAAGTTGAGAAAAAACACCCATTTGACTTTGTACTTTGGAAACATGCCAAAGAAAATGAACCTTCTTGGGCTTCACCATGGGGCAATGGTCGTCCAGGATGGCATATTGAATGTTCTGCGATGTCAACCTGCTGCCTGGGCAATCATTTTGATATTCATGGTGGCGGTGCTGATTTAAGCTTCCCGCATCATGAAAACGAGATTGCACAATCTGAAGCAGCGACAGGTGAGCAGTATGTGAACTACTGGATGCATGCCGGCTTCATCAATGTTGATGGTGAAAAGATGTCGAAGTCTTTGGGTAACTTCTTTACCATCCGTGATGTGATTGAAAAATTCCATCCGGAAGTGGTGCGTTACTTTATTGTGTCTTCACACTACCGCAGCCCAGTGAACTATTCTGATGTGGCCTTAAAAGAAGCGAAAAATACGCTGATGCGTTTCTATCATTCTTTCAAAGCTTATCAGGCAGTATATGGCGAACAACTGGTTGAAACTCTGGATCAAAGCTTTGTTGAGCGTTTCAATACAGCCATGTGTGATGACTTTAATACACCAGAAGCCATTGCTGTATTGTTTGAACTGAATAAAGAGCTGAATCGTGCAGTAAAAGACCAGAACCAGGAACAGGCTGCTGTTTATTATTCTACTCTGCGTCATCTGACTAATATTCTGGGTCTGGTACAGCACAATGTCGATGAATTCCTGAAGTCTGATATTGGTCAGGAAGCTTTAGGCTTGTCTGAAGAGCAAATTGAAGATTTGATCCAGCAACGTAAAGATGCCAAAAAAGAGAAAAACTTTGCTCGTGCCGATGAAATCCGCCAGTCATTATTAGACCAAGGGGTGGTGCTGGAAGATACCCGTCAAGGAACTATATGGCGTCGTGCTGATTAATTCGACAGTTGAATCAATAGAGAGTTGACAGTTAGCAGAAACTCTCTATAATTCACTCCCATATTGCGGGAATAGCTCAGTTGGTAGAGCACAACCTTGCCAAGGTTGGGGTCGCGAGTTCGAGTCTCGTTTCCCGCTCCAAAATTCAAAAAAACCCTGATCGGAAGATTGGGGTTTTTTATTGCCTACGCAAAATAAAAAGGACAATCAGAACTGATTTACATAATGAAATTCTGAATAATGAAGAGCTTTTGGTCAGGGAAATTTCTAAACATTCTGTTTAAGTTTTATGAAAAGCTCTACATTTTGAAACCTGACATTTGCATAGATATGATAAAATTGCGAAAATTATTTTTTGCTAGACTGAGTCAACTCTATATAGAGTTAAGGTAAACCTACTTTGAACCCACCAAATATGCCAAATCAAATAGACTTCCAGAAAGTTGCACTTGAAACCTTGCGTATCGAAGAACAAGCATTACAGATTTTAGCCACGCAGATTGATGAGCGTTTTAGTCAGGCATGTGAAATTATCCTACAGTGCAAAGGTCGTCTGGTGATTACCGGGATGGGGAAATCCGGGCATATTGGCCGTAAGATGGCGGCAACTTTTGCATCTACGGGTACGCCTTCATTCTTCATGCACCCGGGCGAGGCAGGGCATGGTGATCTTGGGATGCTGGTACCGGGTGATGTACTGATTGCCATTTCAAACTCAGGCAAAAGCGATGAAATCATGATGCTGATGCCTCTGATCAAGCGTCTGGAAATTCCCTTAATTACCATTAGTGGGGATGCCAAAGGCCCAATGCCACAAAATGCTGATGTGGCTTTAACTCTAGGTCATCTTCAGGAAGCCTGTCCACTTGGCCTGGCACCGACTTCGAGTACAACAGCAACTTTAGCGCTGGGTGATGCACTGGCTGTCGCTCTTTTAGATGCACGAGGTTTTACTGCTGACGATTTTGCCTTGTCACATCCAGCGGGTGCCTTGGGTAAACGCTTATTGCTGCATGTAAAACACTTAATGCACACTGGTTCGGAATTGCCAAAAGTGTCACCAGATACACCAATGAATCAAGTTTTATACGAGATTTCAAATAAACGCCTAGGTTTAACCACAATTGTGGATCAAAATGACCTTCTGCTGGGTATTTTCACTGATGGTGACTTACGCCGCCTGATCGACAAACAGCAAGGTTTTGATGTCAATTTACCGATTCAGGAAGTAATGACCAAAAATCCGCTGACAATTTCTCAGGAAGCACGTGCTGTCGTTGCACTGGAAAAAATGAACGAACGTAAAATTAATCAATTTGTAGTGGTTGATGATGCCAATAAAGTCATTGGTGTAATTAGTATGCATGACCTGATTCAGGCTGGGGTAAATTAATAAATGGCATCTTATGTATTATTAGAGCAGGCACGTCATATTGAGGCACTGGTACTTGATGTAGATGGTATTTTAAGCGACGGTTTTGTCACATTGACCAACACGGGCGATGAGATCAAGTCTTTTGATATCCGTGATGGTCTGGGTATGAAACTGGTACAGCAAGCCGGAATCAAAGTGATCATTATCACTGGGCGTCAAAGCAATATCGTACAGAAACGTATGTCGGATTTGGGCGTAGATCTGGTTTATCAGGGCCGCGAAGATAAAGGGACTGCTTTGCGTGAAGCTTGTACTCAGCTCAATATCGATCCTGAAGACTGTTTATACATGGGTGATGACTGGCCTGATCTGTCTGCCTTCGCGATTGCAGGCATGAAAGTGACTGTTCCAAACGGCCATGTTGAAGTGCGTCGTCGTGCTGATCTGGTAACGCAAGCCTATGGTGGTCGTGGTGCGGTACGCGAGATTTGTGACATGTTACTGATGTCCAAAGGTAAGTACCAAGAGTTACTTGAAAAATATACTCGTGCGCCTTATTAATAAGTCATACATCCTGGATTAAGTACACCGCTTATGGACACTAGAGTTTTATATCTTACGGCTATTATCATTGCCGCAATAAGTGGTGGTTATTACTATTACAGTGGTAAAGGCAACAAGTTGCAGACTGATTCTGCACGTAGCATGACCTATTCTGCGAATAATATTAACTTAACCCAAACTGATGAAAAGGGCATGTTGTCTGTTCGTGCCCAGGTCGACCAGCTTGAACAAAACCTGCAGCTAGAGACTTCGAGTCTCAAAAATCTGCAGGCAACGACCTATAAAGACGGTCAGGTTGATGCGACATTCTTTGCCAAACAGGGCAACGGTTATGATGACAATACAAAAGTTGTACTTTCTCAAGAAGTGCTGGCGACCAAGATCATGCAAAATGGAAAAATGCAGTTCCGCACCGAGGAGCTGACGGCTTTTCCGAAAACACGTGAAATTGAAACCGATAAAACTGTCATTGTTGAATCTCCACAGGCTGAATTTATCAGTCAGGGCCTAAAAGCCAATCTTAATGATGGTCAATACGAATTCTTTAATATTCGAGGAAAGTATGAACCAAATTCCTAGAGCTAAAATGATGAACACTTTCCTTAAGCGCGCTGCGTTATTAAGTCTGGTTGCATTGGGTTCAGCCACTGCGTTTGCATTGCCATCTGACCGTAACCAGCCGATTACCTTATTAGCTGACCGTGCGACTTTTAATGAGCGTACCGGAGTCACGACTTATTCAGGTAATGTCATTATTGAACAGGGCACCATGAAATTGCAGGCCAATTCGATTGTGGCGAATCTGAATAATAAAAAACAGATCAGCCTGATTACGGCAACAGGTAGCCCGGCTCAATTTCAGCAGAAAGTTGATCCTGCCAAAGGTTTGGCCAAAGGTCAGGCACAGAAAATTGTCTATAATGCGGAAACCGGGATTATTACCCTATCTGGAAATGCCTACTTGCAGCAAGATGGCGCTAGTATCCGTGGTAATACACTGAAATACAGCATGAATAAAGGCGATATTGAAGCAACAGGTACACCAAATAAAACCGGTTCAGCAGCAGGTCGTGTACAAATCGTGATTCCGCCTTCATCTTCGAAATCCTTTCCGGGAGCACGTGATTAATGGCACAGACGCATCAGGTTCAAACTTTAACCATTAAGCATCTGGCGAAAAATTATAGTAAACGCTGGGTAGTCAAGGACGTTTCCTTCAGTATGGAAAGTGGGCAGATTGTTGGGCTTTTAGGGCCTAATGGTGCAGGTAAAACTACCAGTTTCTATATGGTGGTGGGTCTGGTGCGTATGGACAAGGGTGAGATCCATCTGGATGATCTCGATTTATCTGACTTGGCAATGCATGAACGTGCGCGTAAAGGTATTGGCTATTTACCGCAGGAAGCTTCTATTTTTAGAAAACTAACCATTTCTGAAAATATTATGGCGATTCTGGAAACCCGTAAGGATTTAAGCAAAGCTCAGCGTCAACAACGTTTAGCCGAATTACTAGCAGACTTTAAAATTACCCATATTAAAGATTCATTGGGTATGAGCGTATCGGGTGGTGAACGTCGTCGTGCTGAAATTGCCCGTGCGTTGGCGGCCGACCCAAAATTCATGTTACTGGATGAACCTTTTGCCGGGGTTGACCCGATTTCCGTGGGTGATATTAAAGATATTATTACGACGCTGAAAGATCGTGGAATTGGGGTATTGATTACCGATCATAACGTTCGTGAAACTTTGGCCATCTGTGAACATGCCTATATTGTCAGCGAAGGTTCAGTCATTGCTGAAGGCACGGCACAAGAAATTCTGGCCAATGAAACGGTACGTAAAGTTTATCTGGGTGATGACTTTACTGTATAGAAAATTTTCATTATTAGAAAAAACCCGCATTAAGACTTTAGTCGTCAAATGCGGGTTTTTTTTACTTAAATTAAGACGAAAAAGCTATCTTTTTGTATGATTTGATATATTGTTAGGCTAAAACACGAAACATTCATTATTATGCAATTTAGGGTGCAGCACTTAAAAAATGTTCAGGGGATAATAGATAAAAATAAGGGAATATGGATCATTCTTCTTTTGCCTTTATCTGTGCCATTCGTACATGCAGAAAATTCACAGAATTATTTTAATAATATTAAAAGTGGGTTAGGAAAACTGATTGCTCCAGAGCCAACGCGATCAGCGCAGACGATTGATATTAGCTCACTGAGTCAGTACTCACTGGATACCTCAAAAGTAGCCGAACTGCCACAGATTAGTCGGCCGTAGCAGGCACAATCTTCAATTCGACCTATAAATGCTGGTATTCCTGCAAAAATGAGTCTGATTGAGGCGGTTCATACAGCAGTTCAGCGTCGTCCGGAAATTGCCCAGAGTATTTCGTCTTTATCTGCACAGGCAGCCAATATTGATGTGGCCAAAGCAGCCTATTATCCGCAGTTATCTGGCGGTGTAGGTACCGGAGATTTGACCTCAGGTGAACGTGGACGTCAGGTGGTTTCTCTGAATGCAACCCAGATGCTATATGACTTTGGCAAGATTAAAACCAATGTCAGTGTTGAAGAGGCGAGATTGGCAGAAGAACAGGCAAGAGTATTGGTGAGTCTGGATCAGGTGGCACTGGAAGTAGCGGATGCCATCGTCAATATTAAGCGCTATCAGGAAATTACCAAGATTGCCGAACAGCAGATTCAGGGCATCGCACGCATTGCAGAAATTGCCAATTTACGTGCCCGCGCCGGGATTAGCACACAGGCCGATCCGGTTCAGGCGCAGTCGAATCTGGAAGCTGCACAATCTAACCTGATCGTGCAACAGACCCAGTTAAGACAATATCAGCAACGTCTACGAACTTTATTGGGATTTGATGTCTCTGCAATCCAATGGGAAATTCCAGATCGTATCGTGACCCAGGCTGATCTTTATCAGGATCCTGAATTTACCCAGATTCCAAGCATGATCTTGGCACATTCAGGGGTAGATGTAGCTCGATTGCAAAAAGATCAGGCACGTTTAAGCCGTTATCCGACCATTAATCTGAAAAGTAGCTTAAGTCAGGCAGTCAATGGTCGAAATCCAAATAATAATGAAGATGATGGCTTTTATAATTCAATTATGATTGAAGCTAGCAGTAATTTTTATCAGGGGGGGCGCTGTTCGGTCTCAGGCACGTGCTGCCAGTTATGCCGAAGAAGCGGCACGCGCACAGGTGAATACTGTCTATCTGGATGTGCTGGATCAGGTTCGTTTAATCCGGGAACAGATCGAAAATAAACAAAGACAAATGGATGTCCTGGCTCAGCGCCGTGAAACCACGGTACGAACCAAAGAGCTATATCAAGAACAATATAAATTGGGCACTCGGACTGTAGTGGATTTATTGAATGCAGAACAGGCGATTCACAGCGCAGCACAGGAAATTGAATCAGCGCGCTATGACATCTATTCGGCAATTGTGCAATACATTCAGGTGACAGGTCGTACACGGGATATTTACGCGCTTAACCGTATTTCTATTCAGGGGTTTGAAGTTCAGCCATGAGTACTATAATAAATTATCAGCCGTGGCTTCAGGCAGTTTTGAATATTGCCAAGCATTATCGGATTGAACCATCTGAGGAACGGATTCGTCTGCAACTGGACTGGAACCAGCATCATGACATTGATGAAATGCTCAAGATTGTCAGCCGTCAGATGGGATTAAATGTCCGCAAAAATAAATTTGATAGCAGTCTGCTGAATCCTTGGCGTTTGCCCTTATTGGTTGAATTTGATAGCGGAGATGTCGGTGTTATTGAACGTATCGACACACAAGGTAATGTCAGTGTACAACTGAGTGGTGATGCAGGTTTATCGCAAAGTTTTACCATCGAGCAGTTAGAAACAGGTGCGAAGCATGTTTATATCCTGCGACCAGAGTCTTCTGTGCCGGATGCGCGTGTCGACGAATACATCAAGCCCTTTGAGAAAAACTGGTTCTGGTCAATTGTTCTTAAAGACTGGAAACGCTATATCGATGTGATGTTTGCCTCTTTAATCGCCAATATTCTGGCTTTGGCAACGATTGTCTTCTCGATGAACGTTTATGACCGTGTCATTCCTTCACAATCGATTCCTACTTTATGGGTGTTGGCCGGCGGTGTACTGATTGCGGCGATTTTCGAGTTTGTATTGCGGGTATCCCGTATTTATCTTTCAGACATTATTGGTAAACGGGCTGACCTGAAAATATCTGACCAGGTATTTGGTCATTCCTTAAGAATTAAAAATAGTGAGCGTTCCAAATCGACTGGAACGTTTATTTCACAGATTCGTGAACTCGAAGGTGTGCGTGAACTGGTCACTTCCACTACCGTGACGGCAATTGCAGATCTGCCATTCTTCTTCCTGTTCCTGGGAATCTTCTGGATTATTGGCGGCAACCTGTTCTGGGTCATGCTACTGGTAGTACCACTCATGATTCTTCCTGGGATTCTGGCGCAGAAAAAACTGGCCAAGTTGGCACAGTTAGGAATGCGTGAATCTGCAATCCGTAATGCTTTATTAGTGGAAGCCGTACAAGGGATTGAAGATATCAAGCTGTTAAGAGCTGAAACCCGCTTCCAGAACCAATGGAATCATATGAATGAAGTCTCTGCTGATGTCAGTATGCAACAACGTAAAATTGTTGGCTTAATGACAGCATGGACCCAAAAAATTCAGGGACTCACCTTTGCCATTGTGGTCTTAGTGGGTGCATTTGCGGTGATGGATGGTGAGATGACCACGGGTGCTTTAGTTGCCTGTTCGATTTTATCATCACGGATGCTGGCACCTATTTCACAAATTACCGGTGTCTTGGGCCGTTTACAACAAGCCAAAGTTGCTAAAGGCGGTCTGGATGAATTGATGAAAAAACCGGTGGATCAACCGGACTATTCACATCTGATTCACCGTCCTGTATTGGATGGTCATTATGACCTGAGTGGCGTGGTATTCAAATACGGCGATGATGATCCCAAACCGAGTCTGGTCATCCCAAAACTGGAAATTAAGCCAGGTGAAAAAATTGCAATTCTGGGCCGTAACGGTGCAGGTAAATCGACGCTGTTACAACTGTTGTCGGGCATGCAAACCCCAGCACAGGGTAAGGTCAAACTGGATGGTATTGATCTGACTCTGATCGATCCTTCAGATGTACGCCGTGATATGGGCCTGCTCAATCAGAATTCACAACTCTTTTACGGTAGTATTCGTGAAAACCTGACTTTGGGTGCACCGCTCGCTACGGATCAACAGATTCTGGAAGCCTTACAAATCACTGGTGCACTTAACTTTGTTCAAGAGAAAAAAGAAGGTCTGGATCATATCATTCTGGAAGGTGGAGTGGGCTTCTCGGGTGGACAGCGTCAAGCCTTATTACTCGCACGACTCCTGATCCGCCAGCCTAAAATTTTGTTGTTAGATGAGCCAACTGCAGCGATTGATGATGTTTCAGAAAAGCAGTTAATTGATCATCTGAAAGGGTATCTGTCCCATCGTACACTGGTAGTGGCAACGCATCGTCGTGCCGTACTGGAGTTAGTTGACCGTATTCTCGTGGTCAATGATGGCAAAATTGTCATGGATGGTCCACGAGACCAAATATTAAATCAGTCACAGGTAGGAACTAAACGGGTCGTGGGAGCAAGCGCATGAGTGAACCACAAACATTAACGCGTTCAAACAAAGTGAGCTTTCAGGAACCGCCATTACCTAAATCCAGTTTGATTATTTGGATTGTGGGCATTGGTTTGTTAATACTGCTGACGTGGGCCTGGCTATTTAAACTGGAAGAGGTTTCGACCGGTACGGGGAAAGTCATTCCCTCTTCTAAAGAACAGGTGATTCAGTCTCTAGAGGGTGGCATTCTAACCAAATTGAATGTTAAAGAAGGTGAGATTGTAGAACGGGGTCAAGTCTTGGCACAGCTTGATCCAACCCGATTTGAATCTAATGTCGGTGAATCAGAATCCTTGTTGATCGCTTCACGCGCCACTTCTGCCCGTTTACGTGCAGAAGTGAGTGGTACGCCGTTGTCTTTTCCGGAAGAAGTATTGAAATATCCAAAACTCGTCAAAGAAGAAACCGCACTGTATCAGTCACGTCGTGCCAATCTGGAAGAATCTCTTGCCGGCTTGCAACAGGCATTGGTACTGGTACAACAGGAACTGGAAATGACCGCGCCATTGGTGGCTAAAGGGGCAGCCAGTGAAGTTGAAGTTTTACGGTTGAAGCGAGAAGCCAATGACCTGCGTAACTAGATGAATGATATTCGTAACCAGTACTATGTTAAAGCACGGGAAGAACTTTCCAAAGCCAATACTGATGTGGAAACTCAGCAACAGGTGGTACGCGGCAAGTCAGATACCTTGAACCGGACCATTTTTAAATCCCCAGTTCGTGGCGTGGTCAAAGAAATTGATGTCATGACTTTGGGTGGAGTGGTACCACAAAATGGCAAGCTGATGACCATCGTGCCTCTGGACGAGAAATTACTGGTTGAAGCCCGAATTTCACCACGTGATATTGCTTTTATCCGTCCTGATCAGGAAGCACTGGTGAAGATTACTGCCTATGATTACTCGATTTATGGCGGTCTAAAAGGTAAAGTGACCGTGATTTCGCCAGATACCTTGCGGGATGAAGTCAAACAGGATCAGTTCTATTATCGGGTGTATATCCGTACCGATAGTGACAAATTGAGAAATGCCGCCGGGCAGGAGTTTAATATCACACCAGGTATGGTGGCCTCTGTTGACATTCGTACCGGCGCAAAAACGGTAATGGACTATCTGATCAAGCCATTCAACAAGGCTAAAGAAGCATTGCGTGAACGTTAAATTTAAAAGTAATCAATAAAATTAAATTGAATCAAGCCTCTCGTTTAGAGAGGCTTTTTCTTTGCCCCATCAAAACAGGTATACTGCACAGGTGAAATTTGAATGCCTGAAGTTATGCCATTTACCATTGCCAGCCTTGTCAGTTTTGAGGAAGACATCAAAAAAAGCCGATTTCAGGCCTTTGCCACACCTGTAGAAAATGAGCAGGATGTGAAGGATTTTCTGGAGGTCTATCGTGATCCGACCACCACTCATCAATGCTGGGCCTGGAAAATCGGTCATCATGTACGCTTTAATGATGATGGTGAGCCATCGGGTACCGCTGGCCGACCGATCCTCGCGACTATTGAAGGCAATGAGCTAACCAATGTACTGGTACTGGTGAATCGCTGGTATGGCGGTATTAAATTAGGCACCGGCGGACTGGTCCGTGCCTATGGCGGCTGTGCTGGACAATGTTTGTTATTAGCTGAAAAAATTGAGCTGATTGAAAAGAAAAAGGTCGAATTTGCTTGCCAGTTTAATGAGTGGGCGATTTTTCAGTATGAGTTGAATCAGCAGCAGATTGACTATCAGGAAGAATATTCGGCTGAAGGCGTACAGGTTCAGGCACAATTCCAGAAACATCAGATTGAACCTTTTGCTTTAAAAATTCAGGATGTCACTCGCGGTCGTGAACAATTAAAAATCATAGAAGAAGCCACAGATGACTGAACAAGATCCATTACTGAAATATCGCGAGCAGCATAAACATCGTCTGAACTATATGCCTTGGCTATATTGGTCCTTAAAACCGAAGAATCGTGGTTGGGCTGAAGCTTGGCAGAAAGAATATCAGGCCTATTTGATGGAGATGGAAACAGTTGAGATTGGCGAAAACTGTTTTATTTCGCCGTTGGCACATATCTTCGCTGAACCGGGGCGTAAAATTAGTATCGGGAATAATACCTTTATTGCAGCAGATTGTACGCTACATGGTCCTCTGGAGATTGGTAACGAAGTCGCCATTAATCATCATTGTATTCTGGATGGTGGTCGGGTGGGCATTAAACTGCATGACCAGGTACGTATCGCAGCTTATTGTCATCTTTATGCCTTTGATCATGGGATGGAACTGGAGCAGCCGATTTATCAGCAGCCAGTCAGGTCCAAAGGGATTGAGATTGGTCGGGATGTCTGGCTAGGTGCCCATGTCGGCATTAAAGATGGGGTGAAAATTGCCGATCAGGCGATTATAGGGATGAATAGCATAGTCACGAAAGATATTGAAGTGCGTGCAATTGTCGCCGGAAATCCGGCAAAATTGATTCGATATCGGGATTAAAATAGTGAAAGAAGTTCTTGGAAAAAGGATTTATATCAGGTGCTTAATATTCGGTAAAGGCCTTAGAACATCACATAAAAGTTAACATATTTCAATTCAAGCCTTACAGATTTCAGTGCACATTTACTAATGCTTGTGCTAAGTTAAAAATAACTAAGAAATTTTTATTATAAAAGAGAGGCTGAACATGAAACGTGTCATTGCCTGCATAGACTCCTCACCATGCACGAACGCACTTGCAGATGCGGCTGCATGGATTGCCAAACAGACTGGTCGTGAACTGGTTTTATTACAGGTTCTGGATTATTACCCGGCCAGTTATCATCTTGGGGAAATTAGCGGTGTGATTGGCTTTGAAAGCAATGCCATGTTGCTTAAAGAGCTGGCTGAGCTGGAGCAAAAGCAAAGTGAAATTGCGCTTAGTTATAGCAATAATCTGCTCCAGCATATTTCGGATCGTATCTTTAAAGATTATGGCATCCGCACCACCCATATTCAGGAAAAGGGTGATTTTCTGGAACAAAGTTTTCAGATTCTAAAACCTGATGATATTGCAGTCATTGGACTACTCGGTGAGCGTTCTGCCGAGAAAAATAAGCCAATCGGCACCAATGTAGAAAACTTTATCCGTGGTGCTAACTGTACAGTGATGACTGTAGGGGAACACTTCAGACCACCGACACGTTTTATCTTTGCTTATGAATATTCGCCGACTTGTGTGAAGATGATGAAACGCATTGCAGAAAGTGATTTATTAAGACAATTACAATGTCATCTGCTTTATATCGGGGATCATGTGGAAATCCTGAATGAGCCTCTGCAATATTTGACAGAAGCAGGACTAGAGGTCGTTCCAGAATACCGCTATGGAGAAGTAGCTGAAAATATCCTGTCTTATCAGCAGGAACATGGGATTCAGTTAATTGTCTTGGGGGCATTCAGTCACAGCAAGATCCACCAGTTCTTCTTGGGCAGTATTGCGACAACGATTTTCCGAAATTCTAAAGTGCCATTATTGGTAGCGAAGTAGAAAGAGGGTGATAAAACCTACAGAAATGTATTTTTTGATAAATTGTTACAGCTTGAATTAAAAACAACCAGAGTTATCCTCATATATTGTGGATAACTCTGTGGTTACATTCTGTAAGATGATGTTATTTATCAGGAATACTTTATTGGCTGATTTTTGTTCTAGTCGTATTATTTGACAATTGCGAGTGCAAAACCATCATGTCCTTTACTGCCAACGGTCTGTAAAGCAGTACAAGATAAGATACGTGGATGATTTTCCAGCGCTTTAAACATGTCACGAATGCCTTCAATACTTGGTTTTTTATTGTCCGGATTGATGATATCACCGGCACGAATCACATTGTCCAGGAAAATAATGGTACCGGAGTGGGAAAGGTTTAAGCTCAGCTCCAGATATTCAGGATAGCTTTGCTTATCGGCATCAATAAAAATAAAGTCGAAAGCTTCAGTATCTTCAGGCAGGGCACGAAGCACATCTGCAGCACGGCCACATTTCAGCTCAACTTTCTGTTTTAACTGTGCACGATCAATATTTTCCTGTCCCATGGCAGCATGCGTATCACGGCCTTCAATGGTTAGAATATAACCGTCTTCAGGGAGGGCACGAGCCAGCCACATGGTGCTATATGCAGCAAAGGTTCCCAGTTCCAGTATACGTTTGCACTTATTCATCTGAATCAGCATTTGCAGCAGCATGCCCTGATTCGGCGCAACAGCCAGATGATCTGGAAAACCATGTGCAGCAGTATTTTCAAGAGTCTGATTCAGAATAGGATCTTCAGGAATTAAATGTGAATCAATGTAGCGGTCAATATCTGTCCACATTTGTTGCATAGTACTCGCACCTTTGTTGTGATGCGTGCATTTTAAACTTTTCCGGGCACAGCGCAATTTATTGTTCTATATTCGCTGGTTTTTTAGGCTATACAAAGCCAAAAGCTGGCTTTGTATAGAAAATGAAATGACTTAGTAATTACACATTGATGAGCGACGACTTAAATCCGGGCCCCAAGTGCGATAACCTTGAGTATCAATATGGATTTGGCCAGAGGCATATAAACCGAGCCCCATATTCAGGCTTTGTCCATGCTGTAACCAAAACTGGCACAGTTTGAACTTGGTATTTTCAATTGCTGCATAATCCTGAGCCTGTGGGTACTCAGGTCCGATCCGAAAATCAATTGCCGAGTTAAACAGGTGACGTGAAGAATTGGCTCCACCGGCACACTGATTTAAAGGCAGGTCACGATAAACCGAAGTGACTTCAAAATCAGTCAGTACATTGGCAGCAACCAGATATTTGAAGACACGTAAAGTAGGCACCTGATTTGACCAGAGCTCACGGCTTGGAATCATATATTGCGATCGACCACATTTAGCCCAATCCCGTGCAGTACGCATCAGCTCAAAACTTGGAATAATATTTCCGACCCCTTGCTGGGCCAAAAAGTTTTCATATTCACGTACAAGAGACAGGTTATTTAGTGCCGATACCCAGTGAGTATAGACATAAGGAACCGGTTTAGGCTGTGGTTTATGGTTGTACTGGACTCGTTCTTCTGGGATGTAAATCCTTTTATCTGGAGTTACTTTACCAGACTGTTTTGTGGTGGTAGCACATCCTACAAAGACAAGCGGGATTATACAAACACTCAATAACCCCTTTATTAAATGCTTCATTGATAGCAATTCAGATATTTTAAAATAGCGCTATTTTAGTCCACTTTTACGGAGAAAATCAGGATAAATTGCAATGAAATGTGTGGATGGGGTATAAAAAAAGACCAGTCTATGCTGGTCTTTTTTTAAGATTTGAAAAATTATTTTTCAAGATATTGTAATTTATCAGTTTTACCATTCCACTCTTCACGGTCAGCAGGTTGCTCACCAATTTGTGTGATGTTCGGCCATTTTTGAGACAGTTCAGCATTTAGCTCGATAAAGACTTCTTGGCCTTCCGGTAATTCATCTTCAGAGAAAATTGCATTCGCAGGACATTCAGGCTCACATAACGCGCAGTCGATACACTCGTCCGGGTTAATCACAAGGAAGTTAGGACCTTCATAGAAACAGTCTACTGGGCAAACTTCAACACAGTCTTGATATTTACATTTAATACAATTTTCAGTGACAACGAAGGTCATGGCGACAGCTACCTAAAAAATATGGTTCTAATGACGAATACCGTATTTTAGGCAAAAATAGAGGGAACAAACAATTCCTTTTATTGATATTTGTTATATATAGGGCTGTTAAATTTGAAAAAACTGCGATGATTGGATGAAAGGCTTAGGGAATGAGAATCATCATCAGCTAAGCCCTATGCGGGATAGGGCTTAGAAGAGATTTTAACTTGGCTGTTTCATGAGATCTTTAAGAGCATAAAGTTGCTGTAATGCTTCACGTGGGCTCAGATTGTCGACATCAATGTCTTCTAATAATTCAAGCGCTGCTGAAGGCTTTTCAATCTCGATGACTTTTTCGATGATTTCAGGCATCGCAAACAGATCATGCTGCGGACTCTGTGGTTTGGCCTGATGCTGCTTTTCCAGAATCTTCAAGCGATGCTGAGCTTCTTTAATTACAGCCGCAGGAATACCTGCCAGTTTAGCCACTTGTAAACCATGACTCTGGCTAGCTGGGCCATGTTGGACTTTATGCAGCAGAATAAGGTTGCCATTTAGTTCTTTGGCTGTGACATGATAGTTATCAATTCCTGCTTCTTTGTCCAGTTCGGTTAGCTCAAAATAATGCGTTGCGAACAGACATAGACATTGAATCCGTTTAGTCAGATCCAGCACACAAGCCCAAGCCAGGGACAGCCCGTCATAAGTACTGGTTCCACGACCCACTTCATCCATCAGAACCAGAGATTGACTGGTAGCATGATGCAGAATTTGCGAAGTTTCCGTCATTTCCACCATAAAGGTTGATTTGCCAGTCGACAAATCATCTGCAGAGCCAATCCGGGTAAAGATTCGGTCAATTGGACCCAGTGTTGTCGATTGCGCTGGCACATAACTACCGCAATAAGCCAGTAGGGCAATCAGGGCAGTCTGGCGCATAAAGGTGGATTTACCACCCATATTTGGACCGGTGATAATGGCCATACGGTGCTGATAATCCAGCTGGGTATCATTTGGAGTAAAGGCTGCCTTGCTTAAGGCTTCAACCACAGGATGACGGCCGGCAACGATTTTCACACCAATTTCAGGGCTGAATTTTGGTCGTGCCCAATTGCGTAAACGTGCCTGATGGGCAAAGTTTGCCAACAGATCGATCTGGGCAATCGCACTGCTCATCATCTGTAGATTGCCAATATCCTGACGCAGTTCATCCAGCAACATTTCGAATAGCATTTTCTCGCGAGCAAGTGCACGGGATTCGCTAGACAATACTTTATCTTCAAAAGCTTTTAGTTCAGGCGTGATATAACGCTCAGCATTTTTCAGCGTTTGGCGACGGATATAATGTTCAGGTGCCTGTTCAGCTTGTGCACGAGTCAGTTCGATATAATAACCACTGACACGGTTATAGCCGATTTTCAGGGTAGGAATGCCGCTTTGCTCACGTTCCTTAATCTCCAGATCAATCAGGAACTGTCCGGCATGATCACGGATTTTACGCAGCTCATCCAGCTCGCTATCGAAACCTTCTGCAATGACATTGCCATCACGTAGCAATACCGGTGGATTTTCAACAATGGCGGACATCAGGCGCTGATGCAGGCCATGAAAATCGCCCAGTTCTTCATTCAGCTGTTGCAATAATTTCGAATTCTGCTGACTTAACAGCGGTTGTAACGCATGGCGTAAAAATGGAATCTGTGCACAGGCTTGACGTAATTGAACCAGATCGCGTGGACGAGCACTACCTAAAGCGATACGGCTGAGTACACGTTCAATATCACTGATTTCTTTTAAGACCAGACGGACTGGCGATTCATGGAAACCTTCAAGCAATGCCTGTGTCGCATCCAGTCGCTCATCCAGTATCGCAGTATCACGAAGCGGTTGCATCAGGGTGCGGCTAAGCAGACGGCCACCCATAGCGGTCTGACAGTCATTGATCAGCTGAAACAATGAAGTGCCATGTTCAAATAAAGGCTCAATCAATTCGAGGTTGCGACGGGTGACTGGATCCAGTGCAATAAAGTCTGAACTTTGTTCCAGTTGAATGGTTCGGATATGCGGTAAAGCCGTTTTCTGGGTTTCTTTGGCATAGTGAATCAATGCAGCCGCAGCAGCTTTGGCCAAAGGCAGATGATCAATTCCGAAACCTGAAAGTGTACTTACTGCAAATTGGTCGCATAAGGTCTTCTGGGCATTGTTCTGGTTGAAGTCGACATTCGGACGTTTACTGATTGGAACATCTAGCTGTTGTTTTAAGTGTTCTACCAGTGCTTGATCTTGCAGATTTTCATCAATCACAATTTCGCTAGGCATGAGGCGTGCCAATTCAATGGCTAACTGACTTAAGTCATAATCGATTTGCTGGACTTTAAATAAACCCGCACTCAGGTCGAGAAGTGCAATTCCGATTTGTTGGTGTTGAACACACAGAGCCACCAGGTTGGAGGTTTGATGCGCACCTAATAAGGCATCATCAGTTAAAGTCCCGGGAGTGATAATCCGGACGACCCCACGTTCAACTGGACCTTTACCAGTCACTTCACCGATCTGCTCGCAGATCACCACCGTTTCGCCTTTTTTCACCAGACGAGCCAGATAGCCTTCAGCAGCATGGAAAGGTACACCGGCCATGGGAATTGGCTGGCCATTGGCTTTACCGCGATGGGTCAGGGTAATGCCTAAAATTTTGGCGGCCTTATGGGCATCTTCAAAGAACAGTTCATAGAAATCACCCATGCGATAAAACATCAATGAGTGTGGATGCTGCATTTTGACCGACATGTACTGCTGCATCATGGGCGTTAAGCTAGAGAGATCAGCCACAAGTTCTGAACTGGTCATTAAGAAAAAATCCTTTAAATATATAAAGCAAAACCTGAATCTTTTTCCGAAACACTATCCTCGGAAAACCTGGAAAATAGCCTAAGCTAAAATCCTGTAAAGACTGGTTTGAATGTCAAAAATAATTGTCTCAAGTCTAACAAATTTAATTTTTAGAAAGAAACATAAATCCGCAGGAATCTGTATTTGTACGGACTTAGTCGATATAAAGCATAAAAGGGTATTGATACATGGGTTGCCCATAAAAAAAGCCACCCAGAGGCAGCTTTTTTATATCTTTCATCAAAATTTAATCAGGGTCATACAATCCCAGGTCGACCAGATGTAATCTGAGAAGGCGGCGGAGTTCCAGTACAGCCTCAGGCGTTTCCTGAACGGAATGTCCACCTTTGATAATTTTATTGGAAGCCGCTCCTTCAAGATATGCACTCTGATAAGCAACGACATCATCAGTCATGATGTTTTCATCATCACTATCTGTATTATTGCCAATAATCGAGTGAAATTTGAAACCTGGTGCCGGATTAATATCTTTAGTCAGTGCCGTGAATTTTGATTTCTTACTAAGATCACTCGGCCCATTCTGAATCAGATCATGACCAACTTCATGCAGAAAATCACTTAAGCCAATTTCACCTTGGACAGTGTCAGCAAATGCACCCAAAAAGGCACTTGGCACACGAATAATTTTACGTGCCAGTTTGGTATGCCAGCGATCTGCATAATCGGTCCCTTTATGCGGTGCTGCCAGGAAAATAGCACGACTGAAATTCGGAACAGGCTGCATTTTGAAACGCGCTTTAAAGAGTGGATTGTCCCGGAACTTGGTCAGCTTTGAATCTTTTACAATATTAAAAGCGGGCTCGGTAATATCTGCATCACTCACCAATAGACGGGCAATGACACCACCCATACTGTGTCCGACCAGTACAGCTTCTTTTTTGGCTGGTGCATTATTGCTAATACGCGCGAAACCTTGTTGAAGCAGCGCATTAATCTGGAAACGGCTTTCCAGAATAGGCATGTTGGTTGAGTAGAAGACCTGCCACACCTGGAAATTTTCTCTTAAGACCGGATCACCCATAATATCATTCGTTAAACGAATCCAGGCTTCCGGGCTGCTGGCCAAACCATGAATCAGCAATAAAACCTTCTTATTTGGATTGTAAGGTTCCAGCATAAACAGATGCGGCATGACCAGATTATCGTCACGATTGATCAGTGTCAGATAAGCTGCGCGTCCCAGATTGTTTTCTGCCAGCCATAGCCCATAAGGCGCTGAAAAGTTTGCCGCTAAAGCATATTCCTTATTGGCAACTTTAATCTTGTCATATTTATACGGGTCATAAAGTTTTAAATGGAAGTTGCTGTTATTCAGGATCTGTTCTACAGAGTTTGCTGATTCTGGAATGGCGGTAATCGTGGTTGCCAGATAACGTGCTGAATGAATAAAAGGATTTATGCCATTTTGATATTGGTGATTTAGTGGATCGACCAGATATTTTTTATCTTTTTTGGAAATTTCTTCTTCTGGCAAGACCACCAGAAACTCAGAGCCGAAACCGTCACGACGGGTAATCGAGCGCAGACCAGAGAAGTTCATGTTATAGGTCGACATTAACTGTTCAATTGGCTGATTCTTGAGCTGGGGGAAATTGTCCAGATTAATGGTATAGATACTGTTTCCAACCTGCAGGCGTTGTCCGGCTTCTTTGGTTTTATAACGTTCTGCGTAGATCTGGATTAAATGAGCAATTGCCAGGTTATAAAAGTCACGAATCTGAACTTGTCGGTTGTCGAAAATCCGGTCTTGGGGCGCACGTTTAGTCTGGAACAGATAGGCATAACTGTAGCGGATACTTTTATCCAGCATTTGTAACTGCTGTTCCTGACATTTTTGCAGGTTCTGGGTTTGCAGTTGCTGTTTTTCTTCAGATCGGGTTTTAGCCAGAGCACTGGTTTTACATTCAGCCGATTTACCCAGCTGGAGTGATTTAGCTAGATATAATTCACTCGATGTTGAAAGTAATTGCTCATCCAGAATCTGTGGAATTTCTTGTAGCTCTTTCACACATTCTTCTGGATTATTTTCACAGACTTGTGCTTCACGTCCGGTCATGGACAGGACATTCAGACTGGCTTCACTCAACTTATCGCGTGTAAGAATGCTATCGCGTTCATTATTGATGGTGACATTAATAGCCTGCTCTTTAACACTCACCACCTGACAGCCACTCAGTACAGCTGTCATGAGTACAGTGCAAAGTAATGCTATCTTATTTATTTTCTCGTGCATAAAGACTTTGAACACTCATTTAAAATTATAAAGCTTGATAATGCTTTGTATTTTACTAATTTTTTCCCATAAAAATAGACCGCCGGAGCGGTCTATTTGTAATATTATGAATCTGAAATATAGCTTATTGTGCTGGTGTAGGCGCAGGGGTTGTTGGTGCAGGAGCGGCTGTTTGCATGACTTGCCATACGTTCCAGCGACCCTGTTTTTCAATTTCCTGAATCAGACGATCAGCGACTTCAGCTTCTTGCGGATATTTAATTTTGTAATTATTCAGAACCTGAACAGCGTTCTTTTTATTCTCCATGGCAATGTAGTTATTTGCCGCAGATAAATAAGCTTCTTGAACACCCACCTGCATTGCCTTGTCCAGATACTGAATTGCTTCGCGGTGACCACCACCTTCAGACAGACCAAAACCGAACCAGAAGTTTGCTTCAGCATCATCCTGGTTAATACGAAGAATGCGCTGTGCATAGGTCATTGATTTGGTGGTATAGATAGAACCCAAATCAAGATTACGTGCCATCACGCTGGCCTTAAATGCACGCATTAAGACATCAAATGAAGCATTCGGACGTGAAGCCAAGGTATCCAGCTGTTGAGAAACTTCGCGAAGTTTTGCTTCAAAACCACGGCGTTCCTGACGGTCGCTAAAGCGGGGTGGATAATGACGCGCTTTACCTTCTACCATCTGCAAGAAATCATCGATTTCGGTAATGTCGATTTCATTTTCATTGGCAAGTGCTGCATAACGCATACTGCGTGTATTGCTATCCACCATCGGGATGATCAGCTTGTTCACATCTAGGGTTAACTGTTTAGACGGATCTTTAGGATCAGTGACCACCATTTTCGTCACTGGCTGCGCAGCGGCTTTTTGCAAATGAACTTCAAATGGAGGTGGTTCGTTATAGTTAAATGGATTTAAAGCATAAAATGGCGGAGTAAGTTCAGGTTCAACAAAAACTACCTGATCAGCTGGTTTCTGTTCTTGTTTGCTTGAGGTCGGTGCCATAGAGCACGCCGTCATGGTAAAAGCTAAGCAAGCAATTGCTAAGGGCTTCAAGGTCATAATATCCGTCCATTCATGTTATTTTTTAAAACATCTATTCAAAAAATGCATGATCGTCAGTCTATGAAAAGTGCTGCGATCATGCAAGCAAATGCGTGTTACAAAAGAATTACGATTTATAGTCAGGCCTTGGACTGACTGGTTTGTGCTTCGCACTCACGGCGCGCATCTTCCAGAATTTTAAGTTCTTCCTTGCTAAACGGCTGTTCATTTAACTGGTTTTTCTTAAAAGTCGGGTCAAGCAGAGACAGGCGGTTGCACAGTGTATTCATGCGTTTTTCATTTTGTTGAATACGGTCAAGTAGAACACGCATACCTTCCAGAATCGGGTCTGTCTGATCCTGTGTCGTTGCATAAGGCTGGAAACCAATGCTTTCCGCATAATCACGACGACGTGCTTCAGCATCCTCTTTTGGCTGGTCTTTGGTAATAAATCGGGCAGGATTGCCGACCGCTGTGGTATTCGGCGGAACTGCTTTGGTAACCACAGCATTGGAACCAACCTTGGCATTTTTACCTACCGTGAATGGCCCCAGGATTTTAGCACCTGCACCAACAACAACACCATCTTCCAGAGTCGGGTGACGCTTGCCTTTATTCCAGGTGGTACCACCCAAAGTCACACCATGATACAAGGTGACATCATCGCCAATTTCCGCAGTTTCACCAATCACAACGCCCATGCCATGATCAATGAAAAAACGTTTACCAATCTTGGCACCTGGGTGAATTTCGATACCTGTTGCAAAACGGCTAAAAGAGGACAAAACACGCGCTGTACCTTTACAGTCTTTTTTCCATAGCTCATGTGCCATACGGTGCATAATCAGTGCATGGATGCCAGGGTAGGTGGTTAAGACTTCTAAGGTATTGCGTGCTGCAGGATCGCGCGCAAAGACAGCTTGGATATCTTCTTTGAGCTGTTTTAGCATTAGTTTTGATCCTCATCCTGTTGTGATGTATGGGAAGATTTTTTCCAGGTGCCGTTATTCAGTGCCTGAACACGAGTGAAAATACCACGAAGTAAGTGATATTCCATACGATCTAATTGTATACGTCCGAAAAGGCGACGCAAGCGTAAAGGAAGTAATCGTGGGTTTTTTGGATCCATAAATTCAATTTCTGCCAGCATTTTTTCCAGATGCGGGTAGAACTGTTCCATCTGTTCATGGGTCACCAGTGGTTCATCCCATTCCATTTCAATGCCATCAATGACTTGCATGGTGGCTTTTGGATCACGTGGGTGTTCAACCTGATCCAGTGCTGCCATACGCAGTTCATAGCAGATCACCTGAATGGCTTGAGCAACATTCAAAACACCATAATCCGTATTCACAGGAATGGTTAAGTGATAATTCGCCATTGCCAGTTCTTCATTGGTCAGACCGCGGTCTTCACGGCCAAACAGAATCGCAATTTCCTGTTTTTCTTGCACCACAGCAGAAAGTGCTTTTTCTGCCGCTGGACGGACATCTAGTAAAGGCCATGGAATGGTGCGGCTACGCGCACTGGTCCCAAAGACGATCTGGCAATCCTTAATGGCTTCTTCTAGCGTTTCTACGATTTCAATCTGCTCGATCAGATCGGTTGCACCTGCAGCTAGGGCATCAATGTCCGGATGTGGGTAGGTTTTTGGTGCAACCAAGACCAGTTTGCACAGGCCCATAGTTTTCATGGCACGTAAGGCACTACCAATATTGGCAGGCAGGGTGGTATTAACCATGACAATACGCACATGGGAGAGATGTGCTGAAACAGCAGCATTGTCAATTTGACTCATGATGATTCCAGTTTGGATATATTAAAATGGGAGATTTATGAATACTGCGGCTGAGATTCAGCTTCATATTGTGCCAGAGCATCGTCCATACTCATGTCAGCAGGTGGAGGCGGAACCTCGACCGGCTTGGCTTGTTCATAAGATACGGCACGTGCAGCTTTAGACTTCACCTGATACTCGATATAGAGCGCAGTCTTGCCAAAATAATCACGCAGCTTGGCGAGAAGATCATCCAGCGGCGCAACTTTCCAGCTTAAACCCAGATGCAGTTCGGCCGTGGCATAGCCATAATCCAGATATAGAATCACGGGAATATGCGTGCTCATGTCCACATTGGTATATGGCACTAGAATCTGCTGCAAGTCACGGCTGAGGGTTTTGCTGTAATGTTCAGCTTGCAAGGTAATCTTGATGCTGTTAGCACGTTTCTGACGGATTTCATTCAGGCTAAAGGCCTTAGTTAAACGACCGAGTGGACGGTCAAAACCTTCACGTTCGTAGATTTCACCTTCAATCACTACCACTTTATCGACCTGAACGATGTCTTTAAAGCGCTGGAAGCGTTCATGGTTGGTGGAAATTTCGATACGTGCCGTACCATCATCTAATGTCACCATCATCCGGTTCGGGAAGTTAGCGACATCGACTACCAGACCGGCAAACACAGTCGTTACACCACGACGGGTTGGGGTTAATTCATTGATCTGACAAGGTACAAAAGCTTTTAGTTCATTACGATATACATCAATTGGGTGACCAGTCAGGTATAGACCTAAGGTATCTTTTTCACCTTTCAGACGAACTTCATCTGACCAAGGTTTCACCGGTTTGGCAGGTTTACGTTGGACTTCTTCAACTTCCCCGAACAGATCCATGATCCCGGTTTCACGGTTCTGACGCGCCTGATCCGCAGCTTGTACCGCTTCAGGCAATTGTGCCATTAGGTCAGCACGTTCAATGCCTAGACAATCTAGTGCACCCGCACGGATCAAGGCTTCGAGCGTACGTTTGTTGATTTTCTTCAGGTCAATACGGTGACAGAAGTCAAACAGGTCTTTATATGGACCTTCTTTCTGACGTGATTCAATCACGGACTGCATTGCCGCTTCACCGACGCCTTTAATCGCACCCAAACCATAAACAATGGTTTTTGGATCACTGGCATGGAACTGGTAAATCGACATATTCACCGATGGTGGTAATACTTCCAGTCCGTTATGACGGCAATCATCAATCAGGAACACCACGTTATCAGTGTTCTGCATTTCCGAGGTCATCACCGCTGACATGAATTCAGCAGGATAATGCGCTTTCAACCAAGCTGTTTGATAGGCGACAAGTGCATAGGCTGCAGCATGCGATTTGTTAAAGCCATAGCCTGCGAATTTTTCCATATAGTCGAAGATATGGTTCGCCGTTGCTTCATCGATATCTTTTTTCGCAGCACCTTCAATGAAGATCTTACGCTGCTTGACCATTTCTTCAGGTTTTTTCTTACCCATCGCACGACGAAGTAAGTCCGCACCACCCAAGCTATAGCCGGCACAGAACTGTGCCGACTGCATTACCTGTTCTTGGTATACCATGATCCCGTAAGTCGGCTCTAATACCTTTTCCAGTAATGGATGCAGGTATTCAAACTCGCCACCATGCATACGATGGATAAAGTCAGGAATCAGATCCATTGGACCCGGACGATATAACGATACGAAGGCGATAATTTCTTCGAACTTGCTAGGACGTGCTTCCTTCAACATCTTTTTCATGCCGACGGATTCAAACTGGAATACCGCGGTGGTATTCGCCGTCGCGAAGATGTTATAGGCTGGCTTGTCATCCAGCGGAATATAGGAAATATTCACCGGTTCGGTCACGTCTGGGCGTGCATTGATGTGCTTGATGGCATCTTCAATCACGGTCAGGTTACGTAGACCCAAGAAGTCGAATTTCACTAGACCGGCAGCTTCGACATCATCCTTATCAAATTGAGCAACACGTGCTGTACCATCCGCATCACACATCACGGCTGAATAGTCGGTCAGTTTGGTCGGTGCAATCACTACACCACCGGCATGTTTACCGGTATTACGGGTAATGCCTTCAAGCTTGAGTGCCATTTCCCAGATTTCTGAGGCATCGTCATAATCTGGATTGGATGGATTGGTGACGATATCCTTCAGCTGTGGTTCTGCTTCCAGAGATTCTTCCAGACTTAAACCCAAAGGTTTGGTGGGAATCAGTTTGGAAATACGATCGGCCAGACCATAAGATTTACCCAAGACACGGGCTACATCTCGAATCGCACCTTTGGCCGCCATGGTACCGAAAGTCGCAATTTGCGATACCGCATCACGACCATAAGTCCGTGCCACATAGTCAATTACGCGGTCACGACCAGCGATACAGAAATCGACGTCAAAGTCGGGCATCGAAACACGTTCCGGGTTCAAGAAACGTTCGAACAGCAGGTCATAGCGCAGAGGATCAAGATCGGTAATTTTCAAACTATAGGCTACGAGGGAACCCGCACCTGAACCACGGCCCGGACCTACCGGTACGCCATTTCCTTTGGACCATTGAATGAAGTCCATGACGATCAAGAAGTACCCTGGGAAGCCCATATCCAGAATAATCTTGATCTCAAAGGCCAGACGTTCATCATAAGGCTGACGGATTATAGGCCAGTCTTCTTCACGTTTTTCTGGTGGATACAGGAAGTTCAGGCGTTCTTCTAAACCTTCTTCACATAAATGTGCGAAGTAGGTGTCAATAGTATGGCCTTCAGGAATTGGATAATCTGGTAGATCGTTGAAACCTAAACGTAGGGTGACATTACAACGTTTTGCGATATGGAATGTGTTTTCAATCGCGGTTGGAATATCGCTAAACAGTTCCGCCATTTCTGTTGAGCTTTTAAAATATTGCTCAGGGCTATAGGTTTTAGGACGGCGATTATCACCAAGCACATAACCATCTGCGATACAGACACGCGCTTCATGTGCTTCAAAGTCTTCGCGTGCAATAAAATGCACATCATTATGTGCAACTACACCAATATTATATTTCTTTGCGAGCTTTACCGCTTCTTCAATGAAAGTATCTTCATTAGCACGGCCAGTGCGGGTGAGGGCGAGATAAACACGATTTTCAAATTTCTCTACCCATTCTTGCAGTAGCGGTTCAGCTTTATCGGGATTTGAAGTAATCAGCATTTTGCCGACATCGGACTGCATACCGAGCAATACGATCATGTCATCGTGCTGATTCAAGATCCAATCTTTTTGTACGCAAGGAATATCCAGTTGCTGGCCGCTGATATAACCTTCAGACACCAGTTCGGTCAGGTTGCGCCAGCCTTTGTTGGTCATGGAAAGCAGGGTAACCCGATGCTCAGCATCATTCAGACGAATTTCAGAGCCAAGAATCGGTTTGATGCCTTTATCCAAACATTTTTTATAGAATTTAACAGCAGCATGTAGATTGGATAAGTCAGTCAGCGCGAGTGCTGGCATCTCGTCATTCGCAGCAGCTTTGACCAAGTCAGGTATACGTACGATGGATTCAGTAATCGAAAATTCTGTATGAATACCAAGATGAACAAAGTGCATAAATGAGTCCCTGCAAAAACCACTCGATAGTTTAGCACGGGATTTACTGTTTCAGTTTGAAATTGAGGGGAAATGCTGAACTTTTAGATTGTGAATTAGAATTGACTTAAAGTCATGTTTATCATTTTATCGGAATAGAACTACGTATCCAAATTGAATTTGTATGAGGCGACATGGATGTCGCCGTTGGCTTGTGATACTGGGACGTATCATCAAGCTAACAGAAGATTTTTGTTACTTTGCATAGCAGTGCTATTCATCTTTCAAAAGTAAAAGAAGAATTTCAAGTGTCAGTAAGTTTATTCATAAAGTTATTTGAAAATTAGAATTTCATTATTTTTACTTTAATTTAAATTTTGAGTAGTTATGCCTTACTTTTGACGGGCCAAAAGTAACAAAACCCCTCGTTGATCTGATGGCACTTCCATGTGCCACAGATCAACGGCAGCATCCATGCTGCTAAGTCATGTATCAAATGTTCGCTTCGATGTTTAAGATGCAGATATTTTTATGGGTAGAAAATAAAACCCTTAAAAAGAGGGCTTTATTTACTTAGGAATTTAGCTTAACGAAGTCGCGATAACCAGTCGCCAACACTTTGTACAATCTGCACCAGAATCAATAAGACAATCACGGTCATGATCACCACAGATGTATCAAAACGCTGATAACCATAAGAGATCGCTAAGTCACCAATACCACCAGCACCAACGGCACCCGCCATTGCGGTTGCACCAATCAAACTGATAGTTGCTGTGGTGAGATTCAGAATCAGTGAGCTACGTGCTTCCGGTAGAATAAACTTAAAGATAATCTGCATTGGTGTTGCACCCATGGCTTGAGCAGATTCAATAATGCCTTCATTTACTTCCAGAAGAGAAGTTTCCACCAGACGGCCGATATAAGGACCGACATAAATAGTCAGAGGTACAATCGCTGCCCAAGTACCGATTGAAGTACCGACTAAAAATTTAGTGAGTGGAATCACTGCAATCAGCAGAATAATAAAGGGTAGGGAACGCAGTGCATTCACAATCGGGTTTAGAACGTGGTAAATCACACGGTTTGGCAGAATGCCGTTTGGACGAGTGACAAGTAAAATGATCGCCTGAATAAAGCCCCAGATACAGCCAAACAGCATTGCGAAGAACACCATGTGAAAGGTTTCTTGCAGTGCAGTAACAAACTGATCCATCGATAGTGAACTTTTCCAGAATGGCGCAGTAATAGTGGTCAACCACTGTACAATTAAGTCTCTCATTCTTGTACTCCTGCCTGATCTACTTGTACGCCGTTATCTCTCAGATATTGCATTGCCGCTGTGATTTGCGCTGGATCGCCTAAAAGTTGGATAAACATCTGGCCAATCACTGAACCATTAATTTCTGTCATATTGGCAAACAGGATATTTAAACTGACATCAAACTGTTTGATCACACCTTGAATCACGGTTTCCTGCGCTGAGCTGCCCAAGAATTTTAAACAATAAATACTGTGATGATTCTGATTTTCCAGATTCGCCAAAATATTCACTGGCAAGTTTTGCTGGAGTACAGTCTGAATAAAGTTCTTTGTCGTTGGATGTTGCGGCTGACTAAAGATCTGCAGGGTAGAACCGGTTTCAATCACATCACCTTTTTCCATGACAGCCACATAATCACATACGGTTTCGATCACATCCATTTCATGGGTGACCATGACAATGGTAATGCCTTGTTCCTGATTAATGCGTTTCAGCAATTGCAGTACAGATTTGGTGGTTTGCGGATCAAGTGCGGAAGTTGCTTCATCACACAGCAGAATTTTCGGATGATTCGCGAGGGCACGCGCAATACCCACACGTTGTTTTTGACCACCTGACAATTCATCTGGGAAAGCATGCCGCTTATGTTTCAGATCAATAAAATCCAGCAGTTCTTCGAGACGTTTTTCTCGTTCAGCTTTACTCCAACCAAGCAATTTCATTGGCATTTCAATATTGGCAGCCACCGTTTTGGTCTGCATCAGATTGAAGTGCTGGAAAATCATGCCGATCTGGGTACGTTCCTGACGCAATGATTTGGCATCCAAAGCAGTAAAGTTCGTGCCATTGATAATCACCTGACCAGAAGTAGGGCGTTCAAGCAGATTAATTAGGCGGATCAGGGTACTTTTACCGGCACCACTATAGCCAATAATGCCAAAGATACTGCCGGTTGGAATCTGTAAATTAATCCGATTCAAGGCACGTAAGGTTTGACCCTTGAGCTCATACTGTTTGGAGATGTCTTTAAATTCAATCATAGTGTCAAATACTGCATCACGAATAAAAAAACAGGCAAGAAATCTTGCCTGTTCTGAATATTGATTATTGTATTACTTTTCTTCGGTTAAATAAGTCACTGGTTTATTTACAGCAACTTTAGTACCACCGAAGTGTTCATCAACATAGGCTTTCACAGCAGGAGTATGATACAACTGGCCAACTTTTTGAAGTACAGGATCATTTTGACGGTCAGCAGCGACAGCTAAAATGTTAACATTCATTTTAGTACTTTGATCAATCGTTTCGTAATAGATCGCATCTTTCAATACGTTCAGACCACCTTCCATTGCCAAAGTATTACCTAGAACAATCGCATCTACTTCATCTTTCACACGGACTGCAGTCGCCATTTGAATTGGCTTGATGACAATCTGTTTCGCATTTTCAGTGATGTCAGCAGGCGTACCTTTTACCAGGTCAAAGTTTGGTTTAAGTTTTACCAGACCCGCAGATTGTAAAAGTAACAATGCACGTGATTCATTCGCGCCATCATTAGGAATAGCAATTGTCGCACCTTGCTTAAACTCTTCAACTTTTTTCACTTTGCTTGAGTAAATCCCCATTGGCTCAAGATAAGTCGTAGAAAGTGGAGCGATCTTTTGCGTATTGGCGTCATTATAAGCGACCATATAGGCATAAGACTGGAATGCATTGACATCAATTTCTTTGTTGGCAACAGCAGTATTCATCGCCACATAGTCAGTGAAGTTTTTCACATCAAGTTTGATGCCGGCTTGTTTAGTTTCAGGCAAAGTTGAAATGTAGCGCCATACATCAGCATCTGAACCAGTGGATGCCATAGTAACTGTTTGAAGTTCACCTGAGTCTTTGTTTTGTGCTGCGTCCGTTGCAGGCGCTTCTTGTTTTCCGCATGCAGTTAGTGTCAATACAGATGCACTGAGTAAAACGCCAAGTAGCTTTTTCATAAAGATGTCCTAATTCTCGTGTTGCCTAAAGTATATGCATTTTAAGGTCATGTTAAAGTGGAGTTTTATTACACTTTCAGCTGACCTTAGATCGAGTCGCATGTGGCTCCGGCAGGGAAAATGCAAATGTACTGCAACAGTTCACGTTAATTCGATCGGGTCAGAGTTCACCAAACCACTATAGAGATTCCCTATTTGGAGAGAGTAAATAGAGGTTTTATAAAAGATATAGTCAAATTTGGTGCTCTGAATGGGCGCAATCATAGCAATTATTATTTATTCAATATAGTGGATAAAAACTATTTACTTATCTTTTTAATAGAATATAAATTGAATGAAAATGATCAAAATATTAATGAATACAATATATTATTTTTATTGAAGATAAGCCAAAATTTCTGATCGCTTAAATATTGATCTTTATAAGATTTTATCCAATAGAAATCATAAAAATGAATAAACATGATAAATACATCAGCTCATTAAGCTACTGAAAGATCTTTTTTAATAAATGTTTAGGGAGGATTTGAGCCGTGTCTTATTTACCTGAGTAATTACTTTGATTGATTTCATACAATACATGCCAACATAAAGGGTGATCTTCCGGCAGCTTTGGATGCTGAAATTCTTGAGTCTTTACCATACCTATCTTTTTCATCACAGCCTCAGATGGGGTATTTGATTTGGCAGTAAACGACACAACTTTATCTAGGTTTAAAGTATTAAAGGCATAATCTAGGACTGCACGTGCACCTTCAGTAGCATAACCTCGATGCCAATACTTTTTCGCCAGACGCCAGCCAATTTCAACACAGGGCGAAAACTCAAACAGATCAGGTTGTGGTTGCAGACCAATGAAGCCAATAAATTCTTTAGTCTCTTTTAGCTCAACTGCCCATAAACCCCAACCATGCTGATTAATTTGCCGTGTTACTTTTTCAATAAACTGTAGGCTTTGTTTAGATGTCAGTGGAGCGGGAAAATAACGCATGACATCCTCATCTGCACACATTTGGATAAATGGGGCAGTGTCAGCGTCTTGCCATTGGCGGAGGATGAGGCGAGGGGTTTTTATAATTGCAATCATGTTTATCTTGAAATTTGTAAATTTGAAGTAATAATTGTATGAGATCAAATTAAGAGTAGAAAAATGGATCTATTAGAAAAAACATTAGAAAATATAAAGGATTTAGCACAAGAAAAAAATTTATATGCTTATATTTTTGGCAAGAAAAGTAAAATATTTTTAGAAAATTCTAGTCATCGTTATTGTATCGATGATGGAAGACTTCTGAAATTATCACGTATGAATGATAAAAAGTGTGTGCTGTTGGAGATTGAATTAAATAATGGCTTAAAATTATATAAGCATAGAACTGAAGTTTTAACTAGAAAAATATAAAGGACGTTCTGTTAGTCTGGAATAGATTAAGGGATTTATAAATGCAAACAAAGATACATCAATTTTATTAGATACAAAAAATCCTAACCAATTAGAAGAAAAAGATTTAAGAGATATTTACAAACAAACATTTAATACTGTAGATACAATTTTTTGTAAACAATGTGGTGGTGATGGGGCTGAATGGTAGATGTCCAAGATGCTCTGGCAATGGATTAGAGCCTATTGTTTAAAATGAGAGCATTTAAAAACCCCGCACTCAGCGTAATGCCAGTCAGTTAAGAGATTGACTGGCATTTTTTTGGGTATTTCTGTGGTTTCCCTTTCACAACTCGTGGGTAGTTTCTACTTCTTTTTTTCGGTAAAACATACCTTTTAGATTTTTCCATTA
>NZ_VPDM01000017.1:0-2738 GCF_013417645.1 Acinetobacter sp. YH12236 | reverse complement strand
TAGGCAGACGAGATGTCTATCTAGGTAGTCTATTGCAGGAAAAGAATCGACTTGAAAAGGCGCAGTCCACTCATACCTCCGTTGTTGTGATTAAATTACTTGAAGAGAATATTGAGTATTTAAATCAACAATTTGAACATATTGATAAGTTAATAAATAATCACATAGATCAAGATCCAACATTGAAACAGGATTTGAAATTACTGCAAACGGCTTTGTTGCACAAAGATTTCATAACTATATGATTTTAAAAGTTTTGATTATTTTTTGATCCAAAATTAAATTTATTTAAATCAGTTGCTTACATATTTATGCAACAAAGCCGTGTTAAATAAATTGTAAATTACATACATATTCAATACAAATGTGCAATAATTATGAAGAAGTGTGAATTTTATCACATTAATGATGGAGGCTTTATGTTAATTATTAATGTGTTGCGGAGAGTTGTTAATGTATAAGGTTTTATTGCTTTTAGTTTTAATATGTATGGGTGGAACTGCTTGTGTATCAAATTATAGGCATCCCTCGGAGTTGCGGTTTCAGGAAATGAAGGCTGGTTACTCGACATTGCTTAATGTTACAAGAGATGGTTTTCTATGTGCAGACGACACAGAAGGGAATCAAAATTGCCCAATTGAATTTTATATCGACAGTATTAAAGCTGGAAATTTTTATATAAATAATTCGGCTCAATATTCATTAAAACCTGAGACGTATAATTTCAAAGTGAAAAACTGCACTGAAGCATCATGCCAGAGTTGTGATATTGACTTGAACGTAGGGAAGTTAGCGAGCAATGAATTAGTCCTATCTGTCAAAGCTGATGGTATGCCTTTTATTGCCAATAATGGCCAGCCATTAAGTTGTGAGGTAAAACCACATGTTGTTGCACAGGAGCATACAATTTGAGTGGATCTAGCAGCAGATACTTTATTTAAATTTGACGGTTCTTCTTTGAATTATTTATTACCAAAAGGTCGTCAAGAAGTACTAGAAGTTGCATCGCAAATTCGCAACAATTTCTTTTCTGTGAGTCAAATCAAGTTAGTTGGCCATACAGATCGTTTGGGAAATGATAGTTATAACAATCAATTAGGGCAAAAACGTGCAGATACGGTGCGTAACCTATTGATTCAAAATGGTGTGGCAGGGAATGTGATTTCGACAGCAAGTGCAGGCAAACGTCAACCAGTGACCAATGGCTGTTTTGATGTAAAGCAGCTAGAAGCATTACATGCATGTTTGCAACCAGATCGTCGAGTCACGGTTGAAATTACGGGCTTATCTAAGTAATTAGCTTTTAAGTTTAAGAATTATTTAATTTATATATTGGATCTGTGATGAGTAATTTTATAGTTATTGAAAAAGACTCTCTCAATAAAGTAAGTGTTCATGCTGAACGTATTGTTTTGTCAGAATCAAGCATTGTTCATACAAAAATGAATCGTGATGATGTTGCGGAATTCATTCGTGATGGAAATAATTTAATTTTAAAGCTCACAAATGGAGAAGTTATTGTTATTGAAAACTTCTTTGTTGTGGATGCAGAAGGGGGTACATCAGATTTAGTCTTTGAAGAAGATGGTTGTGTTCTTTATTGGTTTGATGGTCTTTCTGGTTTTAAAGAAATTTCAGGATTAGAAGCATTATTGCCAGCAGTTGAGGGTAGTAAACTTGTTGGATTGTTACCTTGGTTGGTGGGTGCGGGTGTTGTTGGTGGCATTATTGTTGGACAAGATGGTAATGATAAAAATATTCAGAAAGATACTATTAAACCTTTTGCACCGAGTGTGAGCTTAACCACCGACAGTGGTAGTGATAATAAAGATGGCATCACCAATAACGGTGACTATACTGTTTCCGGTATTGAAGATGGTGCGACCGTTGAATACAGCACCGATGGCGGTAAGACTTGGATTAGTGAGAAACCGGTTGCGCAAGAAGGTGAGAATAGCATCAGCGTACGTCAAATCGACAAAGCGGGTAATGTTTCAGCCTCGACAGACATTAAATTCACCTTAGACACCACAGCACCGACAGCGACGCTTAGCATTGATGCGGTTACAGCGGACAACGTTGTGAATGCTGCGGAAGCAGGAAAAACTGTGACGTTGACTGGTAACGTGACCGGTGAATTTACTGAGGGCGATATCGTCACTCTGACCATCAACAATCAACAGTACACTGCTGAAGTTCAAGCAAACGGTAGTTGGAGTGTTGATGTAGCAGGTAGTGATTTGCTGGCTGATGGCGACCAATCAATCGCAGGCAGTGTGGTGGTGCATGATGTGGCAGGCAACCCTGCGACAGTGACAGCTGATAAGGGCTATGTCGTTGACACGACAGTACCGACAGCGACGCTCAGCATTGATGCGGTTACAGCGGACAACATTGTGAATGCTGCGGAGGCAGGAACAGATGTGACGTTGACTGGTCAAGTGACTGGTGAATTTACAGAGGGCGATATCGTCACTCTGACCATCCACGAGAAAACATACACGGCTAAGGTTCAGGCAGACGGTATTTGGAGTGTTGCTGTAGCAGGTAGTGATTTGTTGGCTGATGGTGACAAATCAATCGCAGGCAGTGTGGTGGTTCATGATGTCGCAGGCAACCCTGCGACAGTGACATCTGATAAGGGCTATGTCGTTGACACGACAGTACCGACAGCGACGCTCAGCATTGATGCGGTTACAGCGGACAACATTGTGAATGCTGCGGAGGCAGGAACAGAT
>NZ_VPDM01000007.1:0-10557 GCF_013417645.1 Acinetobacter sp. YH12236 | reverse complement strand
CGTTCAGAGTTGTATGAGGGATAAGGGCAAATTGTAGGTTTTATCTCAGGTTCAAATTTAAGATTTTAGCAGCACTCCAAACTCTACAATTTGCGTATAGTGGTAGCTAATCACTATATCAATCAAGCTACAAGAAACACTGTTTCGGAAGGTGGTTGGGCTGATCTGCACTAAAATTCCGTTTCACTAAGTCAGCTGCTCGTTTTTGATCATCTCGGCTACGTGTGGTTAGTTTGTTCTTACCGCGCCAAACACCTTGTATAGCTAGCTTCTGCATCAATCGAGCAACTGTACAACGTGCGATAACATAGCCTTCACGTTTCAGTTGTTGCCAGATCTTACGCACACCGTATCGACCTGAACTTTCTTTCCAAATATGTTTGATTTGCTCTGCATGATGTAAATCATGCAGAGCACGTTTCGCTCGATGTTTTGGATTATCAGCGAGATCTAAAGTTCGGTAATAGGTTGAAGCTGCGATCGGTAAAATCCTACAAATCGCATCAACACCATATCGATCTTTATTGTTATGGATAAAATCCACCATTATTTGTGTGGGCGGTCGAGCTCCGCCTGGGCGAAAAAAGCGGCTGCTTTACGTAGAATTTTATTGGCACGCTTTAATTCTTTAATTTCACGTTCCATTTGCTTTATTTTTTCTTGATCAGATATCTGTTGTACTTTAATAGGATTTTGCTGATCTAAATGCTTTTGATGCCAGGCACGAAGTGTTTCAGGAGTACAACCGATTTTAGGAGCAATAGCTGTGATCGCAGCCCAATTCGATGGATAATCTTTTTCGGATTCAATCAATAATTGAACCGTTCTATCTCTGATTTCAGGGGTATATTTTAATTTTGTCATCGAACCTTGCGAAGCAGTGCTTCTCACTCAGAATATTGACTCTCCGACAAACCCGGTACGGTTCATACCACTAAAAAGATTAAAAACACTATATAGTGAAATTTACAATTTAATAACACAACATAGGGTGCGTAACCCTTGACTCCCCTATAAAAAATACGTGAATATTATAGTTTATTTTTCAGCCACTTGGCATAAATATGGGGGAGACATCAGCATATGTCTATAAAAAAAAAGCTATTGAAAGTCATCGTGTATCTTCAAAAAACTTACAATTAATGTGTTATCCAAAATGTATGCATGCCTACCAAATATGGATTGCTCTATTTTTTCAGCTTAATGAGAAACAGCAAAACTATCACTTGAATTTAACTTTTAAACAGAATATCGAAATCCCTCTTCTGACAACAGACAAAGCTGATCACTATTTTTTTAGTAGTCATTTCAGTTGGATCTATGCCTATTTTTACAACAAGAATAAAAATGAATTTAAGTTCAGAGCTTATGAAAAAAATAATTCCTACGAATTCACCATCCAGGCTTTAAGCGAAGTAAGGGGCTTACTGTGTTCCGGATTACATCACTCAATTCATGGCTTAGATATCATCGCACATTGGCTAAATGAACAATACTTAGCTGCACATCTTCAGGAAGTTTTCGGTCAGGAAGTTTTAACTATCAATCATCTACGAGAATTATCAGGGCTATCTAAATCCAAAAGTCCAGTAAGTTCTATTTCAAATTATGCTGGTCCACTTTCATTAGAAAAAATTCTGGCTGGAATATCATCATGAATGGATATCGTTATTTAGAAGATACTCATGAATTAAAGCTCGAACCATTTCGAAACTTCTATCGAGCATTAGCGGAAGCAAAGCTAGAAAACTATAGTGATTCTATTAAGCTCAATAATCTCATTCGACACACTGAAATTATTCAACTTAGCAATCTTATAGCTCAGCAGTTTAATAAGACATCATTCAGCGAATACCCTCTGGTTCATTACCTTATTGCAGTCATCAATACCCCATCAGCATATCAATCAACTGCACTGAAATGGGCTATTTTCAATACTCAATGTATCGAGTTACTGAATAGTAAAGAACATACAGCAACTGTAGCTAATCTATGTAGGCGTTTTCGTTTAGCAAGTACAAAGAAAGAATACTATTGGCTTTACAATTTTTTACCGTCTCTTCCGATTGAATTAGAAGAGCTAGTTAAATTTCTAAAAAATACTGAGACTGAGAATGGGGAATTATTTGACGAATCTAAAGAGAGTTTAGAGAAAAGGGAAATGGGCCAACTGGCAGAAATCCGCGTTATTTATACGTATACCCATACTCAATCAGAACGTCAAAAAAGAAATCGTCAAAGTAATCCAAACATCCCAAAACCGTCTCAAACTGACGTTAAAAAGACATTAAGAATTTCACTTGATGGAGAAAAAACATATCAAACTCATTTTGAACGAGGTGTGGCAAAACAGCCCCTTGAGGATAAAACTATAGAAAAAGTTGAAGATCATAATTTTGAATTTAACTTACTAGAGCAATGTTCTATCACAGCTCAGATCAATAATCTCAAAAATCAAATTCTGCATCAAAACAAGAATGAGCTAATGAGCAAGCCGAATCCTCGGGTCTTCGATTTGCCAACCGCACAGTACATTATGCAAATTTTATTAGAACAGGCAGAAAACTCTCCAATTCATACCCTGCTTTTATTTTCAGTCCTCAGTCTTACTCATTATAAAGATCTGCCGGTATTTCAAAAAAATTTACGAGTCAGTACAAAAAACAAAGAAGTATCACTGCACCCCCAAAAATGTTTCTTTAAGCAAAGCTTTGAAGTCTCTAAATTCAAGGATTTTGTTTTAAGAAAACATCGGTTGAATACCGTGAATTCTTTTACGATTCCTCTGCCTCAATATTATCTGGAAAATCTAAGTCAGTTGAAAAAAATGGATGGTGTTGAGATTGATTCCAAGATACAGGAGTATTTACAAAAAATTAATAAAGGGCTGACCTTCCAGTTAACAACACAAAATCTTCCGCGCTTACTCAGTGATATTGCATTGAATGAACTTGAGTATGAACTGGAAAGCAAATTGCTTAATGGAGAAAGTGTTCAGCACTATATTCCATGCCATTACTCTTCAACACAAATCGTGGATATTATTAATATTTATACTCAAATTCTAACTTTGACTGTTCCTCAGCTGGAAACTGAATATCTTGAAGAATTCAGTAACCCGCATTCTTTTGGTAGTCAGCAGACACCTAATCTACCATTTGTTAAATCATTTTTTCACCAGCTTGACCAACGAGTGCGGGAACATCCAAATCCCTTTCAGACGTTAAATCATTATTCAATCTGGCTGTGGCATATTTGCATGCTGATAACGTCAGCACGGCCGAGTGAGTCCTTCCCTCCCAATCTGGATTATATTGACCTTGATAACCAATTGATGGCTGTTGCAGATAAAGAGCAGCGTTATTCGGGCACCATTGGACGATATCTACCATTTAACGATTATCTTCGTGATGAAATACAGCATTACCTAAAATATTTAAAATACTTTCTCCACCTCACAAAGGCCTATCTGTCCAATGAACAAGTACAAGCAATCCATGAGGTCTTCGAGGGTGAACGCCCCTTTCTATTATTTTACGATCCACAAGGATATATCCGAAATTTAGAACTTTCTGATATTCAAAAATACTGCACAGAAATAGCTCTTCAGCGCAATTGGACTCGCCATTTCGCTCGCTATTTTTTTGCACAGCACTGCGATGAAGATATGCTGAATGGCATCTTTGGTCACGATGGGCCCATGCAGGAACTTTTTGACCGCTATTCGGGTTTTCAGGCAACCGATTACGATCACATTCGAGCAGCGCAAGACAAGCTGGTCGGACTCTTAAAGCTTAAAAGTATGTCTACATTTAACGGATTCCTGATTGAATGAGTAAACACCCACACTCCCTCAAAAGAATAAAAAAGCATAGAAAAAACAAAGCCTTTCTTCTGAACTTGTTTAGTGAGAAATGTATAGAACTGACGCCTGAGAACTATTCGGAAATTTGTCGTCAAGTTGATAATCAGCTTTTAGAACACTGTAAGTCAAACATCCGTAGCTATCAGATGGCACGTATAGAATTTGCTAAATATATCAAGCGCTTTAATCTTTCATCGAATCAGTACTATCCAGTGCCTGCCGCTCCCGTAAGGTACGAAAGGTCTCTGCCACTACAAAATATTGAAACCTTAAAACATGGTAAAAAAGTTACTCAATTTGCCCAAAATATGATTGCTTACTGGACAAAACGAAATGACTTCAGTCCCACCCAATCTCTTGGCTTTTGTTTGATCAGTTCAATATTATTTAATGGCATTTATAACCATGCCGAATTGCAATTTTTTTTAAAAATCATTTTAAAAACAAAGAAATTTCAAAGTTTTTTAAACCTAAATCATATGGTAACACTCGAAATCCCGAACCGGAATTTCGGTAATCAGCGTATAAATGACCCTGATTTTTCAGTCAGCTATACAAAAACGTTTGTGCTACACGACATTGTGAAATGCTGGATCTACAGACTAAAACATCAAAAATTTGATTTATTTTCGGATATTGAAGATGCAGAACATCTGATTAACGCTTGTATTATTGAATGCTTCCCTGAGGAAAAGGTGCGTTGTAAAGACCTGTTAAAATACGGTTTTTACTATACACAGTTCCTGAAAAACAGCGGGCTGGATCAAATGTCCATTTGTATCTTAAAAAATGAAATTTATAGTTCCAGTCCTCTTGAAAAACAATTAGCAGCTTATTTTCTTCAGCCTGAACCCACGCCTACCCATACGATTCAGAAAGTTTATGAGAACCCTCAGAACCAGTCTACAGTCACTATTGCATTAGATATAGCCGATATTTTAGTAGAAATACGTCAAGCTATTCGTGCAAAAAACTATAGCGATCAACTCATAGAAT
The DNA here is from genome assembly GCF_013417645.1 of Acinetobacter sp. YH12236. Classification (NCBI taxonomy): domain Bacteria; kingdom Pseudomonadati; phylum Pseudomonadota; class Gammaproteobacteria; order Moraxellales; family Moraxellaceae; genus Acinetobacter; species Acinetobacter sp. YH12236. Next base: position 5,696 of record NZ_VPDM01000007.1, on the reverse strand, counting down.
TATATGCTAAAGAACAATCTCCAGCCTTGGAACGTTTGCTGCTGTGGAGCATTCTACGCTCAAAATTAACGGAACCTCAACTGGACCTTCTCAATCATATTATTCAGCAGCAGCAACGATTTAAGCGCAAGCTTATACGTGCAGATTTTCAGCCGCTCAAGCAAAGTTCTCTGAAGACCATGTTTTCACAGTTTGCAGTCCATTGGCTGCAGGCAACGCAAGACAAAGATATTTCATCATTTTCAGATGCTGATTTTGAAGATCTGTATGGAGAAATGCTTCTATTAAAGAAAGAAACAACTAGAGCAACTCTACAAAAACGTCTACAGGAGTTTCATCACAAACAGACCTTATTTTTTAACGCACCCACTGTTGATCTGGATAATTTAATCCAGGTAAAAATCTGCAGAACCGCATTGATCTCGCCCCATATTTTTCACCACATGCTAGAGCAGCTCGAAAATACTCAAAATATTTCGATTCAGGATAAAAATATATTTAAACTGATTTTTATTTTGGGGTTCAGAGTCGGACTACGGATCAATGAAACATTGAATATCTTCGTACGTGATCTATTTATTAGTGAAGATGCTGTGATAATCACTATTCGCAACAATCGCAATAAAAATCAAAAAAGCTACTCAGCTTACCGCAAGATTCCCCTGCATCATCTACTTAAAGCCGACGAATTACATGCATTTAAAACATATAGTCAGAATAGAAAACGTCTGCTAAAAGAACAAGGAAAATCAGTTGCACAACCGCTGTTTTTAAAACAGTCCTTAGAAGAAACTCATGAAAATGAAGTGAATTCCCTATTGAAACAATTGATCCAGCCAGTTTTTGGAGAACACAATTTTACTTACCATAGTCTGCGCCATTCTGCATTTAATCATCTTTACCTGATTTTAAAAAACTCAACACTTTCAGATGCATTTACTGACTATAGCCCACATGAGCAATTACGTATCCGTTATGCATTGTTGCGAAACAGAAATACTCAGCAAACCTGGTATGCACTTTCTCATTTTGCCGGGCACCTAACCCCTGACACGACCTGTTCAAGCTATCTGCATTTAATGCATCTGGCAATTAGCTACCAGCTGAATCAAATGCACAGCCCACTTCCTAAAGAAGCCTATTTTAATATTCTGAAACATGATGATGCTATTAAATATCCTGTTCAGCAACGGGCGATCAAACAGTTTTTATTTGATCAACTCACTAAAGACCGTTACAGGCAACATGATCATCAATATAAACCAGAACAACAGAAATCGCCTGATTCACTGATGCTAGGAGCTCATGACTCAGAGATGACTTTTGAACTATTGCATCACATTCTTGCAGTAGAAAAAGAACAAGACCTTCTGTTACCTGAAGCCATTCCTTTGCAAATCGCGCAAAAATTACGTGCCAGAGCCGTGCATTTAAAAACCTCCTGTGTAAACCAAAAAAAATCATCGAAGTTATTTACCACAGATTTTTTAAGGAAAACTCCTGCTGCATTAGTTACCATGTTGCCAACCAATCACGAGGAGAAAAAGGTCATTCACCATGTCCAGGAGCGTTATGCAAATGTACAAAGTAAATATAAAAAACAGCTTCATACGATCTACTCAATTTATCTTGAAAAAGTTCAGCCCAATTCAGCCCAGTTAATTTTTGAACTGAATGAAAAACGGCAACTGAAGAAACTTCTTTCTTTTATTCATAGCTTATTTCCCAAAAAATATCTTCATTTAGAACTCTCTCAGCAGAGCAAGACAGAGCTCAAAAAGACATTACAGGATTTAACATTACGGCCAGAAAACTTCAGCCTGAATGAAAATGAAAGGCGAATTAAGTTCTGCTTCAAGGGTAAAGATGCAAAAGCACTTGGGGTATTCAAGTTACTGATGTATCTCATGATAGTTTCTCATCCTTAAGCTGTTTGTAATAAAAATTTTAACTCTGAGAAACGATAATCAAATAGTATAAACTCTAGATATCAGCAACGTCTGAAACAGAGATCAGTCATGCATAAAACACCAGAAAAAATTGCAAAACAAAAAAAGGTATTAGCTAAAGCTGTTTTATCATCTGCAAATCAACTTGGTTTGACACAGAGCCAGCTTGCTATCGTTCTCAATTTAGATTCAGTGGAAACTTTAAATTCGCTTGAGTTAGATCCCGATTCAAGTCAGGGAGAACTCGCAATTATTTTAATTCGTATTGCGATATCACTAGATGCTCTAACAGGTGGAGAGGCTAAATGGATGCAGCATTTTATGAAGTCACCAAATAAGCTAACCAAAGGCATTCCGATAAAACAGATTCAGACTACTCAGGGATTAGCTACTGTATTAAACGTAGTCGAAGGACTTCGGCTTCAGGGTAAATATTAAGAAATACAAAGCTTCATTACACAGAAAATTAAAAGTCATAATTTTGTCTAATAATTCAAATTCAAGGTATAAGAAGTTCCTCTTCTCAAGAGGTATACAACTGCCTCATTATTGAGAACTGTCATACATATATGGATGAACCGTACCGGCATTTAAAAACTGACCCCCTTGGTTAATATAGCGGTCATTTTGGACTGCTCAACATGTTAACTTTGGAGCAAGCAGTGACAATCCAAATACTTCATCAGCAAGGTAAATCTATTAAAGCCATTAGTCGTGAACTGGGGGTGTCCCGAAATACCGTACGTAAATATTTACGGCAGAAGGAAACACCTCAGTATCGGCGTACACAACCTAGAACAAGTATTCTTGATCCATATAAACCCTATTTACTCAAACGTGTAAACGCAGCTCATCCTGAATGGATTCCTGCTGTTGTGCTCTACCAGGAAATTTTAAGGGGCACTGTTGCAAATAACCACGAATGGTAAGCTGAAGACTGTTTTAGCTAAAGGTGCAGCATATGAATCCTTTCCATGGTCGGCATTTTCAGGGCGAAATCATTCTTTGGGCTGTGCGCTGGTATTGTAAATATGGCATTAGCTATCGTGAACTGCAGGAAATGCTGGCCGAACGGGGTGTGAATGTTGATCACACGACTATTTACCGTTGGGTTCAACGTTATGCTCCTGAAATAGAAAAACGTTTACGCTGGTATTGGCGTAATCCTACAGATCTGAGCTCGTGGCATATTGATGAAACCTATGTAAAAGTGAATGGACGATGGTCTTATCTGTATCGTGCAGTCGATCAACGTGGCGATACCATTGATTTTTATCTTTCTTCTAGACGTAATACCAAATCAGCATATTGTTTTCTTGGAAAAATTTTAAATAATATGAAGAAGTGGCAAATTCCACAAGTGATCAACACGGATAAAGCACCCACATATGGACGTGCTTTATCACGGTTAAAACGGGAAGGTAAATGTCCACCAGACCTTGAGCACAGGCAGATTAAGTATAAAAATAACGTGATTGAATGTGATCATGGCAAGCTAAAGCGGATCATCAGGGCCTCATTAGGATTCAAATCTATGAAGACGGCTTATGCCACAATTAAAGGTATTGAAGTCATGCGTGCACTACGTAAAGGACAAGCATCGTCATTTTATTATGGTCAGCCTCAGGGTGAAGTGTGTCTAATCAACAGGGTTTTCGGTCTCTAAGTACTTTTTAAAGGGAACATCATCGACTCAAATCTCTATTTGCAACAGTGCCCATGCACGTGTAGCAGTCCTCAACAGATTTACGGAATTAGGTCGACCACTTACCCAAGTTACGCCTTAAATTTGGCTCAATTAGGGGCGCTTTGCCTTTCAAATCTTTGTGCAACAAAGCCTAGTAATTAATAAAATTGTATTCATGTCTATTTAATGTAATCTTATTGTTTTGTTTCTGTAAAACAGAGGGTTAATTCATGTCAAAGCAAATTTTAATTTTAAAAGATGGCATTAAAACAACTTTAGAGGCTAGCCAAGTAGAAAATATTGTTCAGCAGTCGGAACAAATTGTTGTAAAGCTCAAGAATGGTGAGCAAATTATTTTGTCTAAAACTGAAAATTTTTCTATTGAAATTTTAGAAAATAATGAAAGTATAATGCGACTAGATTCTTCTAATCTAGAAAATCTGAGTGAATTAGAAAAATTTTTAGCACAGGAATCAAATTTTTGGTTCGATAATAAATTTATTACGTATGGTGGCGGTGGACTTTTAACAGCAGGGGTTGCAGCGGTAGCAAGTAGTGGTGGAGGTAATAGTACATCAGGAGATGTAACTCCCCCAACAATATTGACGCAGGAGTTGGCTGCAGATAATAAAACCGTGACAGGTGCCACTGAAGCGGGTGCAACAGTAACGGTAAGCTATAACGGTAAAGTAGTGGGTACTGCGCTTGCAGATGCTGAAGGCAAGTACAGCATCACTTTAGACAAAGCCTACAGCAATGGTGAGAAGCTTGAAGTTGTTGCAACTGACACAGCCAATAACAGCACCAAACCAAATGCAGTAACAGCACCAGATACCACAGCGCCATCAAGCTTAACGCAAGTAATCAGTGCTGATGGTCAAACGATCACAGGTAAAACCGAAGCTGGTGCTACAGTAACAGCGACATTCAATGGACAAGTGGTTGGTACAGCGATTGCAGGTACAGATGGTCAATACACATTGACCTTGACTCCAGCCTTCACCAATGGTGAAAAGCTCGAAGTGATTGCAACCGATAAAGCCAATAACAGCACCAAACCAAATACGATCACAGCACCGGATACGACAGCACCTGCGACCTTGACGCAGGAGTTGGCTGCAGATAATAAAACTGTAACAGGTGCCACTGAAGCGGGTGCAACAGTAACGGTAAGCTATAACGGTAAAGTAGTGGGTACTGCGCTTGCAGATGCTGAAGGCAAGTACAGCATCACTTTAGACAAAGCCTACAGCAATGGTGAGAAGCTTGAAGTTGTTGCAACTGACACAGCCAATAACAGCACCAAACCAAATGCAGTAACAGCACCAGATACCACAGCGCCATCAAGCTTAACGCAAGTAATCAGTGCTGATGGTCAAACGATCACAGGTAAAACCGAAGCTGGTGCTACAGTAACAGCGACATTCAATGGACAAGTGGTTGGTACAGCGATTGCAGGTACAGATGGTCAATACACATTGACCTTGACTCCAGCCTTCACCAATGGTGAAAAGCTCGAAGTGATTGCAACCGATAAAGCCAATAACAGCACCAAACCAAATACGATCACAGCACCGGATACGACAGCACCTGCGACCTTGACGCAAGAATTGGCTGCAGACAATAAAACGGTGACCGGTACAACCGAAGCGGGTGCAACGGTGACTGTAAGCTATAACGGTAAAGTAGTGGGTACTGCGCTTGCAGATGCTGAAGGCAAATATAGCATTACTTTAGATAAAGCCTATAGCAATGGTGAAAAGCTTGAAGTGATTGCGACCGATAAAGCTAATAACAGCACTGGACCAAATAGTATCACCGCACCAGATACGACAGCTCCTGTGAGCTTGACGCAAGTGATCAGTGCCGATGGTAAAACAGTGACAGGTCAAACCGAAGCAGGTGCAACAGTTACAGCAACGTATAATGGAAAAGTGGTTGGTACAGCCGTTGCAGGTACAGATGGTCAATATACATTGACGCTGAAGCCAGCATTTACCAATGGTGAACAGCTAGAAGTTGTAGCAACAGACAAAGCCAATAACAGCACCCAGCCAAAC
>NZ_VPDM01000081.1:0-1007 GCF_013417645.1 Acinetobacter sp. YH12236 | reverse complement strand
CTCTGTACACGACAAATTTCACAGAACCCTTATCCTATCAGGATTCTGCTTTCTTAAAATTGCCAAAATTTCCTTAAACTCTTCTTTTTTCCCAAAACCAATTAAACGCTGAATCGCCATTTGAACATAGTCTAAACCATAGCGAAATAAACTCATTGAGAGTCGTCCATGCTTCTTTATTTTTATCGCTTTTTTTTGATTATGTTGCCATTCACCCGTTAAGTAACACCAACAGAAGCTTATAGCTAACACCGCAATCAATTTTTTCACTCGTCTAGGGTCTGTCAAGCGCGTATTTTCAAGATTAAACCCGCGTCCTTTGAGACAACTGAATAAGGTTTCAATTTCCCAGCGTAATGCATAATCCTGAATAGCATTGGCATTAAACTGAGGAGAAACGACGAGTAAAAGCTCTCCATTTTCTAACTGTAGTGCACTTATATATAGTTTCACCCGACCAACCAAAATCCGTCGTTTACGACATTCAATTTGACCAACTTTAAGATGGCGAAATAAATCACTAATTTTATGATTCTTTCCTAAATGATTGGTGACAATGAAGTTTTTTTAACACGAATGCAGAAGTTGATGTCTTGTTCAATTAACCATGTAAACCACTGCTCACCGATAAACTCTCTGTCTGCGAACACATTCACAATACGGTCTTTACCAAAAATGGCTATAAAGCGTTGAATCAAAGCAATACGCTCTTTCGTATCTGAATTTCCACGTTTATTAAGCAATGTCCAAAGGATAGGTATCGCTATTCCACGATAAACGATTGCGAGCATCAGGATATTAATATTTCGTTTTCCCCATTTCCAATTGGTTCTATCTAAAGTCAGTTGCACTTGGTCGAATGAAAACATATTGAAAATCAACTGAGAAATTTGACGATAATCAAAATACTGACCTGCAAAGAAGCGCTGCATACGTCGATAAAATGATTGTGGTAAACACTTGATGGGCAAGGCTTTAGATGCAGAAGAAAGATTACATGTTTGCTT
>NZ_VPDM01000080.1:0-1047 GCF_013417645.1 Acinetobacter sp. YH12236 | reverse complement strand
CGAGGCCGAGAGGCGTAGTCGATGGGAAATTGGTTAATATTCCAATACTTCAGTGTAATGCGATGAGAGGACGGAGAAGGTTAAGTCAGCCTGGCGTTGGTTGTCCAGGTGGAAGACTGTAGGCATGTATCTTAGGCAAATCCGGGGTGCTCTATGCTGAGAGTTGATAGCAAGCCAGTTTACTGGTGAAGTGGCTGATACCATACTTCCAGGAAAAGTCTCTAAGCTTCAGTTACACTGGAATCGTACCCGAAACCGACACAGGTGGTCAGGTCGAGTAGACCAAAGCGCTTGAGAGAACTCTGCTGAAGGAACTAGGCAAAATGGTACCGTAACTTCGGGAGAAGGTACGCTGCCGGCGGTGATAGGACTTGCTCCTTGAGCTGTTGGCAGCCTCAGAAACCAGGCCGCTGCAACTGTTTATTAAAAACATAGCACTCTGCAAACACGAAAGTGGACGTATAGGGTGTGATGCCTGCCCGGTGCTGGAAGGTTAATTGATGGGGTTAGCGTAAGCGAAGCTCTTGATCGAAGCCCCAGTAAACGGCGGCCGTAACTATAACGGTCCTAAGGTAGCGAAATTCCTTGTCGGGTAAGTTCCGACCTGCACGAATGGCATAATGATGGCGGCGCTGTCTCCAGCAGAGGCTCAGTGAAATCGAATTCGCCGTGAAGATGCGGTGTACCCGCGGCTAGACGGAAAGACCCCGTGAACCTTTACTGCAGCTTGACATTGAACTTTGATCTTACTTGTGTAGGATAGGTGGGAGGCTTTGAAGTGGTGACGCTAGTTGCCATGGAGCCGTCCTTGAAATACCACCCTGGTAATATTGAGGTTCTAACTCTGCTCCCTGATCGGGAGCGAGGACCATGTCTGGTGGGTAGTTTGACTGGGGCGGTCTCCTCCTAAAGAGTAACGGAGGAGTACGAAGGTGCGCTCAGCGTGGTCGGAAATCACGCGTAGAGTATAAAGGCAAAAGCGCGCTTAACTGCGAGACCCACAAGTCGAGCAGGTACGAAAGTAGGTCTTAGTGATCCGGTGGTTCT